>JBKBUQ010000122.1:0-9339 GCA_046289975.1 Flavobacteriales bacterium
CGTGACCTTTTGCCACGGAGGATTAGCAACATCAAGAATAAAGCTCTTTCCTTGTCCTAAGTCGAAGAAAAAAAACCAGGGCCTGACGTACCTGATTCTTCATATCCCCCACACCTTAAGAAATTGCGGGTTTGGCTTTCGTCAAGATTAAAGCTCTTTCCTTGTCCTAGGTCGAAGAAAAAAAAATGCCCGCAGCTATGCGGGCATTTTTTTCTCTTTAGTGACCTCGTCAAGATTCAAACTTGAAACCTTCTGATCCGTAGTCAGATGCTCTATTCAGTTGAGCTACGAGGCCTGATTCTGACCACCAAGGTGGCTGAATTGGGAGTGCAAATATAGAAAAATTATTTTAGTCAGCACTTTTTGAAAATATCTTCATTTCTTCCTTAAGCCAGGCAATCGCGTCCTTCTCGTCTGTAAACAGTTTGTTTACCGAGGGCCTTTGATTGATACGAATAATAAAATTCCCGATGATTCTTTGCGCCAGCGAATTGATCAATATTGCCTGGGCAATAAGCTGCTTCTGAAATCTTGCTTCCTTTCCTAATTGTTGTGCTTCCGGGGTTACGGTGAATCCGTTCTCTGCCTTAAACAAGACACAATAACTTCTATCCCCAAAAAAGGATAAAGAGGTTCTATGCATTTCCTCTACTTCATTCACATCAATTACGGCTCCATCGGGCACAACAAAACAGATGGTATCCTTATCAATCAGATGTGCATGAAAGGAGGGTTGCTCTGTTTTGGGGACCGGCATTCTTATAGGATTGGGTTTTAATAATCCGAAAAAATTCTCAATAATCATAACGTCCTGTAAACGGATTAAAGAAACTGATTCCGAACTTAAAGGTAAAATCGGGATTTTCGAATGTATTATCCGAGGTAACGGCGTAGGCGCCAAAACGAATCAATTGCTTACGGATTCGAAAAACCCGCTCTACTCCACCAAATAGCTCTATATGCGCAAAATCTTCCTGCGGAATTAATAAGGTTCCTCCTCCTGCTGCCAAAGAGATCTTGAGCCAGTTGATTACAGGAATTTTACTCAACAGAATTCCGTCGAAATGATGAATAATATTCGCTCGCAAAAAGGCGGTTGAAGTACTAAGCGTGGGTCCCATCAACTGAAATGATTTTAAAGGGTCCGAAAACAGGAATGGATCGCTTCCTCGGAAAAATTTATACTCCAGCAAACGAAGACTGTTTCTATTGAAAAAAGAACCTGCCTGTATATTCCATTTCAGATCGCCGAAACGTGCCAGTTTACGCTGATTTTTTGCGCCCAGTTCGATATAATCAAAGTTTACCTCACTACCAAACAATCCGGGCATCCCTTTTCTGTAAACCAGATGCAGTTCCGGATAGGGTGACGCATACACCATTTTTCTCCCTTTACGAATGGTATAAGGTTGACGGATTTTATAATTCAACTGCAACTTGAATTCACTTTTGGTATAGCGATCGAATACCGTTGGCGTATTGAGTGAATCAAAAACATCCTGCGACCAGCTGTCCATTTTTAAATTCGAAATTGCCTGCTGATCGCTGTATTCAAAAGTAAGTTCGCCGTACAAACCATTTATAATTTCTGTGCGCTGAGCAATACTGAATGTTTTATTTCGTGCAAAGTTGCTACGACTTAAAAAGGTGGATACCGATGCATAATTATTGATCATGTCGTAGTAATCGCCAAAGCGAATGAACGTCCGGGTAAACTTTTTCGGATTATAAGTCAGCCCAACTCCTCCTTTTCCTTTGATGTCTTTATTGGCAAAACCATAATCAATATCTCCGGTTGTTTCCAGCAGCATTCCGTTTTCGAGACGTTTGTTGTAGTATCCCCCCAAGCGGTGACGGTATCCTCCAATGCCAAAAGGAATCATTTGCACCACCAAAGGATTAATGAAAAATTCGTATCCCTTTACCCTATCCCGATGTCCGACACCATTCACCAAAAACGACCAGATGTTGATCTTGTTAAAGGAAGAATCGCGTTTTCGGTAATACTCATCACTTTTATAATAATCGCGCAATGAATCACAATTGTGCGCAAATTGCTTTTCCGACTCAGTGAGAGGAAATGTCCGTTCCTTCACCCAATAAAGAGAATCACGATCGTAAGCCTGCTCTTCGTAGCGACGAATTTCCGGTCCGAAAAATTTTTCCGGGAACTCGCGGTTGACCAGGTATTTTGAGTGACGTAAAACGATACTTCCGTAAATTCTCGATTTGCCTTCTTTGATGGTATAAATGAATTCGCGTGACACCGGAAGGAAAAACCCCGGGCTCACTTCTTCGTATTTTATTTTTACCCGAAAATCCCTGCAAAAGGTTAATACCCTGGGATTGATAGTGAGATCACATTCTACCAACGCAAAACTGCTGTCGGCAATTAACAAAGTACCTTCAAACAAAGCCTCAGCAGGAAACACTGGTTTTACCTTGATCCGGTAGGCTTTTTTACCGGGTAAATACTCCGTTTCTCCGGCATAGTCGATACTGTAATTCAATGCCGCCGTAGCTGCAAGGGGAGATAGCAATTGTTTTGTACAGATTCCCGGAGCATTGATCAGGTTATCGTAAATATCAAAAAAGAAAACCTCTTCATTGCGCAGTACCACATAAGGATTTGCTTCCTGCTCGAGAGAAGGTGCAATGGAACCTTCTCCATATTCGATGGTGAAACCAACATTTCCTCCCCGAAAAAGCGGATCACCGGTTCGAACATCAGAATGATCGAAGAATGCAAAAAAATCTTCCCTTGTTTTACCGGGTGGGTCAAATGAAAATGTTGAAACCGATTCAACCAGGTAATTGGTTTCTCTGACCCTTTTTACGGTATCCTTCACTTCGAATGTAGAATCACTATCGGCAATACTGTCTGCAAACTTTTTATTATACTCCTTTTCCAGCGACACACGCTGATATCCGCTAACCGAAAAATTCTTTAATCGATCGCGCTGATTGCGGCGGTATTCTCTTGCCTTTCTTACAATTTCCCTTGCAAAATCCTTGTAATCGGACGCAACTGTAATATCAGTAAGGTATTGTGTGCCCGATACCATCGTAATATCGAGTTGAAGGGTTTCATTTGCACGAAGAGAAAATGTCTTTTCCTGTTTTTCGAATCCAACAAACGTAAAAACCAAAGTGTGCGTGCCGGAAGAAAGCTGGATTTGGTATTGGCCCTTGGAGTCGGTTGTGGTTCCTGTGCTTTTTCCTTTTACCGAAACATTTACGTAGGGCATAGGTTCGCCTGCTTCATCACGTACAATTCCTTTTACCAATGCAGCATTTGCGGAAGTAAATCCGAAAAAGAATAGCACTAAAAAGAATAGAAATAAGCGCATTTGGTTGTCAGACGATTAAACCGCTGAAAAGTTACAGCAATCAAGCGGATAAAAATCGTGGGTGTGATAAATGGTCATTCCTGAAGTTCAGCTAATTCCATCCACCTCAAGGTTTTTTCTTCGATGGTCGACATCAAAACTCCCAATTTGGATGACAGTTCCGACAACTCATCTACACTCAGGGAACCGTCGGATAAGCGGGCTTCGAGTTCCTTTCGGTCATTTTCGAGCAATGGAATTTCTTTATCGAGCTGATCGAATTCAAACTTCTCCTTGAACGTTAGTTTTTTCTTCTCTTTATCGCGAGCAGCTTCTGCTTTCTTTTCTGCCTTATCCGCACGATCTGCCTGAACCTGTCGTCGTTCTTCCGACTGATAGGCCTTCATTTCCTCTCTGAAATCGCTGTAATTGCCTGAAATATCCTTCACCTCACCTGCACCGGGGAGATAGAAAATATGATCGACAATTCGATCCATAAAAAATCGATCGTGGGTAACAACAAGAACGCATCCTTCAAAATTTTCAAGGTAATCTTCAAGTGCGGTAAGTGTAAAGACATCAAGGTCGTTGGTTGGCTCATCGAGAATCAGAAAATTTGGATTCTTCATCAGGATGGTAAGCAAATACAATCGCCTGCGCTCACCCCCGCTCAGTTTCGATACGTATTGGTAATGCATCTGCGAGGGAAACATGAAGCGCTCGAGCAGTTGCAATGCACTCATCTTTTTTCCTCCTGCCAGGGGAATGAACTCTGCGATTTCCCGTATTACTTCAATTACGCGTTTATCTTCATTCAGCTTCATCCCCTCCTGAGAGTAATACCCAATAGCCACTGTTTCGCCCAATGTTATCTTTCCGCCATTGGGCTCTTCCTGACCCATTATCATTTTGAGAAAGGTGGTCTTCCCTACCCCATTCGGACCAACAATTCCGATTTTTTCACCGCGCTTAAACAAATAATCAAATCCCTGCAATATGATGCGTTCGCCGAATTGCTTTTTCACTTTGTGGAACTCCAGAATCTTTCCGCCGATGCGTTGCATATTCACATTAAATTCGATCTCATCTTTCTTGATTCGCTTTGATGCTATCGATTCCGTATCGTGAAATGCGTCTATACGCGCTCTGGCTTTTGTTCCGCGCGCTTTTGGTTGCCTTCGCATCCAATCGAGTTCCTTCCGGTACAAATTTTTTGCTTTCGAGATTTCCGACTGCTCATTCATCTCTCGTTCGGCCTTCTTCTCGAGGAAGTAGGAATAGTTTCCTTTGTATCGGTATAATTGTCCGCCATCCAACTCTACAATCTCATTGCAAACCCGCTCGAGAAAATAACGATCGTGTGTAACCATGAAAAGCGTGATCTCCGATCCGTTCAGAAAAACTTCCAGCCATTCAATCATATCCAGATCAAGGTGATTCGTAGGCTCGTCCAGAATCATGAATTCGGGCTGACGAATAAGTACCTGGGCCAGTGCCAATCGCTTGGTTTGACCACCGCTCAGGGAGTCGACCAACTGAGTAGCATCATGCAGTCCGAGTTTACCAAGAATCTGTGTTACTCGCGTCTCATAATCCCAGGCATTGGTAGCGGTCATACTATCCATAGCCTGTTGCAACTGCTCCTCGCTACCACTGTGCGTTGCCGCAGTATAATTTTTCACTGCCAAAGCAGCAGGATCATCACTGTCGAGCGCCGATTCAATCACGGTAGTTCCGGGAGTAAACTGTTTATCCTGCTCGAGAAATCCAATCCTCAAATCCTTTCTGAAAACAGCCTTTCCCGAATCTGCAACCTCTTTTCCGGCAAGAATCTTCATGAGTGTTGATTTCCCCGCACCATTCTTTGCCACCAGGGCTACACGCTGACCCTGATCGATACCAAAACTGATTTTTGCAAACAGTTCTTTTTCTCCATAGTTCTTGGATAATTCTTCGACCGATAGGTAATTCATGATGCAAAGAAAGGGGAAAGCAGGCAATTGACACAAAAAGACAAAAAAAATCCCGTCCGGACGAAACCTGACGGGATAAAAACCACGATGAAGAATTATGATTTTACAAATTTGCCATAAGAGACTGCTCCGCTTCGGTCTACAAAACGAATGGTGTAAACACCGGATTGATACCGATGAACAGGAAGTGAAAGTTCATTGGACAATGCCTGAACACATTCAATGAGACGGCCATCCAGCGAATAGACTTCCACACTTCCTGTATCGGAAAGGTTAATCTTCAGCAGATCAGAGGCTGGATTTGGAAACACATTTAAGGATGCAGATAAAGCGAATATGGATCCAACGCCAACCGTTGCAGGATTTGGTTCATTGTAGAGACCGTCTACTTCCTGAGCATTCAGAATACGGTTATAAATTCTGATGTCATCGATATTTCCATTAAAATACCCTGTATAGGTATCGTGACCGGTTCCACCAATGAAAATAGAATCGGATGTGAAGGTTGATGTAAATCCTTTGAACATACTAAACTCAAGAGTATTGTTAACATACATTTTGAGCGAGTCATCGTCCATCATTACCACCAAATGTTCCCAATTCCCATTATTGGAAGTACTTGTACTATTGATGACCTGTTGAGTAAAACTCATCTCCGATGTAGAAAAGTATTTATCGGTGCTTGAATTCACCCCAACAATAAAATTATAGATATAGGCCGAAGCGCTTTTGTTAATGAGGCTGTAAATTCCGTTGATACTGAATGATCCCGAATTATAACCATTTACCTTTACCCACATGCTGATGGTCATTACGTTTGACTTCAACACAGGAGCATCCGGAAGGGTGATGTAATGATTATTTACAAAATTGTAGGCCGAGTTTGCATTCCCGAAACGATCGGTGGTCAATGTAGCTCCAACTACTTGACCGTTTAAGGTTCCTACTTCATCATTAGCATTTCCGGAAAAAGAATATTTTGCAACAAGTCCCGTAGTAGTTTGCGCAGACAATGTGCTTGAAAATACAGTTACAAAAAGAAGATGTAAAAAAAAATTTTTCATTTTAGTTTCTATTTAGTTAACAATAAGTCTTCTAATAAATTTCTCTCCATTTAAATCAGTAGCCACATTTGCATATAAAAAGCAACCAGGGGCATAGGCAGAAGGCCTATATTTACTGCAGAAATCCATTCATTTCATCATTAAAACAATCATCATCAAAGGCTTAACTGGCATTTAACCCTGATATGGTCTGGGAATAGGAACAAAATTAAATTCCAAATAAAAGCCACAATAGCAAATAGATATATGTTTTTCATAAATTTAATTCTAGATTAGAAAGGTACTATTGAAATCCTTAGACATTTAGTTTAAACTTCCCAGTTGTCAAATCTACTTTCCGAATTGCAACAACCTTTTCATTTCAAACCAAAAGGGCGATCGAATTTGATCGCCCTTTTTAACTACTCAACAAACTGAAACGGTATTCAACTTTTGACTACCAAGGAACTTTTTGAGTAACCTTTTCCACTTTTCCAGGAGAACCATCAAGTGATAAAGCTCCAGAGCCACGCCCTCCATCATTAAGGATGTCGAGATTATAAGAAGTTACTGATGGATCAATAACTAATTTAACATTGCCCCCCGATGTACCGTGAGTATCTGTAGGATTGCATTTGGAATTTGACCATCCATTGGCGCCTGTAACATTTACACTTACCTGCGCAGAGGGTAAATAACGAATATTTACAACTACTCGACCAGAAGAAAGATCTATCCATTTTAATTCAATCAAATCTTGTTTGGTTACACCATGCTTTACCATTTTTAATTCAATTCTGCTGTTTGCAAAATGAAATCTAGAACACATTATTTTATCTGATGTACCCTTGTATTCATCCAATTTGATAAAAGTGGCGGAATAGTCCATGGCGAATGTTTTGTTCGCTTTGACTGAGGGATAAAATTTAGATGAAACATTGAGTATTATTTGATCACCTTTAACTGCTGCATCCATCGGCACAGTAAATCGGGTACTGCCAAGCACTGGTAAGTCTTGACGGTTATTGGAAAAGCTAAAATATTTTTCAGGAAGACCTGCCACATCAATGACAAACTCATCTAGATAAAGTCCGGATTTGGATGAAATTTCTGATCCATCTTTAAACACTGCAACAACCTCAAAATCACAGAAATCTCCTTGCTTTAAGGTTGTTTTGTCTGTGATCAATTTAATCGAAGTTAAATTTTTGCCTTGAGTCGTAAACTTGGCCCGCTTTTCTTTTTCAGCCTGTTCAGCCATATTTTTCTTATTAAGAAGGTGTGCATCATAGCTGGCCTTGATATCGTTCAAATAATCTTTAAGCATTTGTTTCCACTCCGGTAGTTTAACACCTTTTACAACAGATCCATCACCTGAAATGATAAAGCTTTGGGGGCTATAGTAATCAATTTTATCTACCTCATCGGTTGTCGTCATGGGAACACCATTGCGGTACAATGCATATTTACCTACTACATATAATGTACCTCTTTCTCCTTTAAACCACCTTGGAAAATCCGGATCATTAGCAACAAATGTTTGTTCAACCTCTAAACCAGGAACTGTAAAGGCAGTAATCTGATTTTTATCATTTCGTTTTACATCCTTAAAAAACTCATCTCTTTTTAGTGAGCCTTCCGATTTGTATTTTTCAATCTGATCGTATTTATAAAATTTATACACTGAAACAGTTGTAAAGGCATCATAAAAAGCCTGAATTCGATCAAACTGATTGGCTCCCGGAATGATTGTAATATCTCCCGATGACTTTGAATCTTTTTCTTTTTTACCTTTAAGTTTCAAATCACTAATACTTTGTGAAAATGCAAGGGTAGCTGCAAAAATCACTACCAGGCTTAAAATCAATCGTTTCATGGTTAGTTTTTTATTTCAAACCTAACGTATAAGTAAGGAAGATAATCATCAAAATTTCCGAACCGACTATTTGATTTTCCGGACTAAATAGTCAATCTCAATTTCTTGAGTAAAGTCTCAAAATCCTGCTTACGGTCACGGGAAATAGAAACATTAATTTGATTATCCATTGTTAAAATAGCCTCACCACGTGAATACTTTTTGACATAATTAATATTCACCAGATAAGATCGATGTGGCCTGAAAAAAAAAGGTCGATTATCTAGAATATCTTCAAAATTTCGCATGGGTTTACTTACAGTCAACTTTGAACCGTTGGATAAAAAAACATGTGAATAGGAACGATCAGCTTCAAATAAAACAATTTCGCTAATGTCGACAAACACTAAACCATCACTCATAGGCAGGGCTATTTTTCTAACTTCTTCACCTGAGTAGGTTCTCTTCATCAGATCCAGCCGTTGAATAAGATTGGATTGACTTCTTTTAAGCTTAGCTTTATTAATAGCCGCCTTTAATCCCTCAATTTCCACTGGTTTCAAGAGATAATCAACTGCAGATACTTCAAAAGCCCTGATAGCGTATTGACTATATGCGGTAACAAAAATGATTTCAAAATCGATTTCTCTGTAAAAATTGAGCAATTCAAATCCATTGTATTCTGGCATTTCGATATCGAGAAAAACGAGATCAGGCTGGTGCTTATTAATGGCTAAAACACCGTCAGGGACATTCCCTGCCTGTTCCAGAACTTGCAATTCCGGCACAAATTCTTCTAGAAGAGCATTCAAGGTTATCCTAGCCCCTTCTTCGTCGTCGATGATAATTGCTTTGAGCATATAATTCTGCAAAAAAAAGGAAAGATGTGTTTCGTTTTGTGAATTTCCTCCGAAATGTAGATTTGGCTTACCAAAATGGGCATCAGTAAGGTGGAAAGGTAATGCGAACAAGAGTTCCACCGGCAGGCACATCGAAAATTTGGATGGAATAGTTTTTATTGGTGTATTCTTTCAATAGTTCCATACGTTTATCTGTTGCAGCAGAAGAAAAAGAAACATGCAGTTCGCTCTGCTTTTCTTTTATGCGCCTGCTTTCAGCACGACCAATGCCATTGTCTT
>JBKBUQ010000123.1:0-9336 GCA_046289975.1 Flavobacteriales bacterium
CTGTGCAAGCTCCTGAGGCTTCAACTGGGCGTAACAACCGATAATAACAATACGTGCATCAGGATTGACCTTAAGGGCTCTGCGGACCAATTGCCGGCATTTTTTATCGGCATTATCGGTTACCGAGCAGGTGTTGATGACGTAATAATCCGGACGATCAAAGAAATCGACACGGGCATAACCGGCCTCAACAAACTGACGGGCAATGGTTGATGTCTCTGAAAAGTTGAGCTTACAGCCAAGCGTATAAAAACTGACTTTCCGGTATTGATTCATAAGCTGCAAAAGTAATCCACTTTCTTCAAAACCCAACAAAAAAAGGGGACCGTAGTCCCCCTTTCTTATTCATTTTCAGAATTGCAATTATTCAACAACCGCTTCAGTAACAACAGAGGTATCTTCACCGGTAGTTACTTCATCAGGCATGTTTTTCATAAGATCTTCGAGCATCTTCATGGCAATCTCAGTTCCGCAAGCTTCACCGATTTTGGTCATTCCGGGCTCATCACCGTTTGCACCTTCAAAGTTCTCATATTCAGCCTCTGCCTTAACTACAGCGCAGTCGCAAACATCTTTTTTGAACTTGTCCATGGCAGCAGCATCCATTCCCGGAATAGATTCGCCTTCGCCACCTTTCATACATTCAGAAACAAATTTATCCTTGTCGGCCTGAATCCAGGCACCTTTCTTACTTTTTTCCCCACAGGAAGCGAGAAGACCTGCAAACAGAACGGGGATAAGGAAATACTTTTTCATGGTTTTTTTTTGGATTTGAGTGCAATATAGGCAAAATCCCATTTCAGCAAAAAAACACGACGAATTCGTACTATTTCCACTCCCTTTTTCCTCTCTTTATTCAACAGGGAGATTATCTTTGAGGCAAATAAAATTCCATGTCCCGACTCCTCCTATCGGCATCTTTATTGGCACTTATCCTGATCTCCTGCGGCGGCGACCGTAAAGATTCAGCGGAAATAAGCGGAAAAAAAGTATTTCGCTACAACGAATCAGCAGGAATTTCATTCCTCGATCCCGCATTGGCAGTACGCTTTGAAGACGGATGGGCCATGAGTCAACTTTACAACGGACTCGTTACGCTCGATAATGACCTGAATGTTGTTCCGGATATCGCCAGAAATTGGACTGTTACCGACGACAAACTGGAATATACCTTTACACTGCGTAATGACGTATATTTCCACGATCACCCGGCATTTCCGGATGGCAAAGGAAGAAAAGTGGTTGCCCAGGATTTCGTTAACAGCTTTTTTCGCGTAACCGATCCCGATGTTGCGTCACCAGGTCAATATATTTTTCAAAACCTGGATAAATCTTCCCGCTCATTCGGGCTCGGCTTTTTTGCACCTAACGATTCTACTCTGAAAATTGTACTCGCCAAGCCCCAACAAGCCTTTCTTGAACAGCTTACACTTTCCTTTTGCTATGTAATTCCCATAGAAATTGTGGATTATTACGGCGATGATTTTTCAAGAAACCCGGTGGGTACAGGACCATTCCGATTCAAATCATGGAAAGAAGATGTGAAGTTGGTGATGCTTAAAAACGAAAACTATTTCGAAAAAGATGAAAACGGAAATCAGCTCCCCTATATCGATGCCATTTCCATTTCTTTTATTCGCGAAAAAGATGTTGAATTCAGGGAATTTCTAAAAGGGAAATACGAATTCATTTCCGGATTGCATCCCAGCTACCAGGATCAGCTATTGACCAAAGAAGGAGCACTTAAATCGGAATTCAACGACAAGATTCACTTGCAGCGTCACCCCTGGCTGAAGACGGATTACATCGGATATATTCTCAAAGAAGACCAACCCGTTTTTGTAAATAGTCCGACAAGGATCAAGCAAGTCCGCAAAGCAATCAATTACTCCATCAACCGCAAAGAAATGATCACCCACCTGCGCAACGGAATTGGTCAGCCTGCAGAGGGTGGATTTACGCCAATGGGTATGCAGAGTTATAAATACACCAGCATCATCGGCTTTAATTTCGATCTGGATAAAGCACGTGCACTTTTGTTTGAAGGTGGAATTACCAAACCACGTGAAGTGGAGCCCATCAAGCTTATTGCTACAATGGAATACAAACAGATTTGCGAATACATCAAAATGAATATTGAAGAGCTTGGCTTAAGGGTAGATCTTGAATTGGTATTGCCTAATGTGCAGAAACAAATGATTGCAGGTTACCAGACGAACATGTTCAGAAAATCATGGACAGCAGATTATCCCGACGGCATCAATTTTCTTCAATTGTTCTACAGTAAAAATGAATCACCAAGAGGACCTAATTACACGCATTTCAGAAATGGTCCGTTTGATGTGAATTTCGAACTCGCATTATCCGAAACCAACGATGCCAAGCGTTATGAACTCTATCACAAAATGGAAGAGATCATTATGGAAGAAGCACCGATCATTCCACTATATTATGACGAGGTGGTTCGATTCGTACAGAATTACGTTACAGATCTTGGGTTTAATGCAATGAACAAACTCGACTTGAAAAGAGTCCGAATTAACAAATAATCGATGCCGGGAAATCAATTTGGTCAGCTGTTACGTCTAACTTCCTTTGGAGAATCACATGGCGAAGCTATTGGTGGAATTCTGGAGGGAATGCCGGCCGGAATATCAATTGAACTTGCTTTCATCCAAAACGAACTCGATCGCAGAAAACCCGGACAATCCGCAATCGTTTCCCAGCGCAAAGAGCCGGACAACATCAACATTCTGTCGGGAATATTCGAAGGAAAAACAACGGGAACACCGATCGGGTTCATCATTGCCAACGAAGATCAGCGCAGTAAAGATTATTCCCATAACGAAGATGTCTATCGTCCTTCACACGCCGATTACACCTATCAAGCCAAGTACGGAATGCGCGATCATCGCGGAGGAGGACGTTCCTCAGCAAGAGAAACAGCAGTTCGTGTAGCTGGAGGTGCTTTTGCAAAAATTCTTTTATCGCATTACAACATATCCATCCACGCATGGGTAAACAGCGTTGGTGCAATCAGTATTGAAAAAAAACATACAGAACTCGATCTCTCACAAATCGAAAAAAACAGTGTGCGTTGTGCAGATCCGGTAATTGCAGAAAAAATGATTGCGTACATCGATTCCATTCGCAAACAGGGAGACTCAGTTGGCGGAACGGTTCGTTGTGTGATCAAAAATTGTCCTGCCGGATTAGGCGAGCCCGTTTTTGACCGACTGCATGCCGATCTTGGCAAAGCGATGCTTAGCATCAATGCGGTGAAAGGATTTGAATACGGATCAGGTTTTGCAGGAACCTTGTTAAAAGGCTCAGAGCACAATGATGCATTCGTAAATGAAAATGAAAAAATCCGCACTGCAACCAATTATTCAGGCGGAATTCAAGGCGGAATTTCGAATGGAGAAGAAATCTATTTCACGGTAGCATTTAAACCCGTTGCAACCATCATAACGGAACAAGAAACCGTAAATGCATCCGGAGAACCAGCTGTTATAAAAGGAAGAGGAAGACACGATCCTTGTGTTTTGCCTCGCGCTGTTCCAATAGTAGAAGCCATGAGCGCACTCGTTCTGGCAGATCATCTTCTTCGTCACCGCAGTTCACAAATCTGAAAACTACGCTATGAAAATCGCCCTTCACTGGAAAATACTTATCGGTGTAATACTTGGACTTACCTGGGGTATTGTTTCAGTGGAATACGATTATTCTGTTTTTACATCCAATTGGATCAAACCTTTCGGGACAATCTTCATGAATATGCTGAAACTCGTTGCCGTTCCATTGGTAATGGTTTCGCTGATTGATGGAATTGGTAGTCTAGGAAATGTTTCGGGACTTTCACGCATGGGAGGTAAAACAATCGGAATTTATATTCTCACAACCATGCTCGCCATCAGTATTGGACTGGTTACTGTTAATCTGATTCGTCCGGGCGACTTTGTTTCTGCGGAGAAAAAAACAGAGTTGCAGGAAAAATACGGCAGCGATGCAAAAGACAAAATAGAAACGGCCGCAAAGGAAAAAGAAAAAGGTCCGCTCAACATGCTCGAGAATATTGTTCCCGACAACATTGTGCGCTCAATGAGTGATAATAAATTGATGTTACAGGTCATCTTCTTTGCACTTCTTTTCGGAATTGCGGTCATCAGTCTGCCGGCAGATAAAACGAAGCCGGTCCGCGATTTTATCCGATCCTTCAATGAAGTGATGCTAAAATTAGTTGAACTCATTATGGCATTTGCGCCATTTGGAGTATTTGCATTGCTGGCATCGATGAATGCAGATCTTGCCATGCTAAGTGCATTGGGTGTGTATTGCCTGGCAGTACTTTTCGGACTAGCCTTAATGATTACAGTGGTGTATCCCCTGATGTTAAAACTTTTCTCCAATCAGCCGATTGTTCCCTTTTTCAGGAAAATACTTCCTGCGCAATTATTGGCATTTTCCACTAGCTCGAGTGCAGCAGCATTGCCTGTGAATATGAAGATCTGTGAAGAAGAACTCGGAATGAAGGAAGAAACAACAGGATTTGTATTACCCCTTGGAGCAACCATCAATATGGACGGTACCAGTCTGTACCAGGCAGTAGCTGCCATTTTTATTGCCCAAACCTACGGAATGGAGTTGGGTCTTACAGAGCAATTGGGAATTGTATTAACCGCCACCCTCGCCTCCATTGGCGCAGCACCTGTTCCCGGAGCAGGAATGGTAATGCTGGTAATCATCTTGCAGTCGGCCGGACTCAATGCAGAAGGTCTGGCATTGATTATCGGGGTAGACCGGATCCTCGATATGTTCAGAACAACCGTAAACATCACTTCCGATGCAACAGTTGCAGCTATCATTGATCATCAGGAGAATAAGCGCGAAGAAGGGATACCCCGGGCCTAGCGAAAATGGTGATTTCATCAATTAAAGCAATGACACTTCCGTTTCAGCTATAATATTAACATCTGTTAATTACAGGCTGAAAATGATCCTTTTAGCATTAAATTTGTACAGCATCCTAAAAAACCTTGAAATATGTTTGGTAAAAAGAACTCAGACCCTAATGCTCCAAAAACAAAAAAGCCACTTTGGAGACGCATTTTAAAATGGACAGGAATCAGCTTTTTACTGCTTTTTATTTTCGCACTCGCTGCTCCGTTTTTATTCAAGGACAAGATTTTTGCATTGATCAAAGACCAGATCAACAATAACCTTCATGGAAAATTTGAATGTGAGGATTACAGTCTCACACTGATCAGCTCCTTTCCAAACTTTACTATGGAACTGAAAGAAGTTTCACTCACAGGTGTGGATGATTTTGAAGGTGTAAAACTTCTGGATGCGGAGAACATCGTTTTAACCATCGATTTGTACAGTGTAATCTTCGGATCGGAAATTGATATTCGTGAAGTAGGAATAAAAAATACGGATGTCAATGTGATGGTCCTCGACAACGGGAAAGCCAATTACGATATTGCAAAGTCGGACAGTACCAAGGTAGCTGAGGGTGTTGATACATCAGAAACGAAGTTTGCGTTGAAAGTCAGAAATTACTACCTCGAAAATTTCAATCTGGTTTACGACGACAAACCCGGTGGAATGTATGCGCGTATTGTTAATTTGAACCACAATGGAATTGGTGATTTCACACAGGATCTTTTTGATTTCAAGACCACCACTACTGCAGATACCATCGATTTTTACATGAGCGGAATTCCGTACATGAAAAACACCAAACTCGATTCGAAGCTGGATTTTTCGATGGATATGAAAAACTCCAAATACACCTTCATGCCGGAAGACTATATCAAGCTCAACGAACTCGACCTAGGTTTCGACGGCTTCTTGGCAATGACCGATGTGGATATGGATATGGACATCAATTTCATCGCACGCAAAACCGATTTCAAAAACATTTACTCGCTTGTTCCTGCCATTTACACTGCCGATTACAACAGCATTAAGTTCGGAGGAAAAACTGAGATCAAGGGAAGCATGAAAGGGAAAATGAGCGAGCAATCGATGCCTGCAATGAATATTGATCTGCTTGTTGAAAACGGAAGTTTCCAATATCCCGGCCTACCCAAATCGGCAAGCGCAATTTTTGTGAAAGCAAATGTCAACTCGAAGGGTGATCCGACGATGGATGATATGGTGATCGATATGCCCGTGTTTAAAATGGATTTGGGCGGAAATAAACTCGATGCTTTTTTCAATTTAAGAAATCCGATGACTGATCCGGGAATCAAAGCAGGATTAAAAGCGAATTTCAATCTGTCGACCTTACGTGAAGTGGTACCTGTTTCCAATGCTACAGTGATGAGCGGTTTCATTGATAGCGATGTTGCTATAGACGGAAGGATGTCGATGATTGACAAAGGAGAGTACGAAAAATTCAAAGCAGAAGGAAGCATTGTTGCAAAAGAAATCGTGTACAACGATCCGGAAATGGGATATCCTACCAATGTAAAAATCATGGATTTCCGTTTTGCACCAACCCATCTTGAATTGGCAGCCTTTGATGCAACAGTTGATAAAACCCAATTGATGGCAAAAGGGAAAATCGATAATTACCTGGCTTATGCCTTAAAAGGAGACGTATTGAAAGGAGTATTCAGTTTGAATTCGCCTGAGGTAGACCTTACTCCATTTATGAGTTCAGGAACGGAAACCACAGCAACACCTGCGCCTGAGACGAGCACTCCTGCTGCACCTGCAGATTCGTATGTTTTGGAAATTCCCCGCAACATCGATTTCGAAATGAATTCATCGATTGGAAAAATACGTTACCCCAACGATCCCGGCGCACCGGAAATTGTTTTGGATAACGTAAATGGAAAGATCACGCTTCGTGAAGGAGTGATGAGTTTAAATCAGCTTAAGTTGAATACACTTGGCGCAAGCGTGTTGATGAGCGGCGATTATGATTCGCGTAATCTTGCTGCACCATCTGCTGCGTTTTTCTTCGACATCAACAATATGGACATTAAAACGGCCTCGGAAACATTCCCGATGGTTGCAAAAATGGCACCCATGGCGAGTAAGTGTACCGGAAAGTTTTCTACCAAGCTTGATTTTAATACCAAGCTGAATACTAAAATGGAACCGATCTACGAAACCATGAACGGTAAAGGAACGCTGGCCACCAAATCCATTTACATCGAAGGATTTGAACCATTGAATCGCATTGCCGAAAAATTGAAGATCGACCGTTTGAAAAAACAAACGATCAACGATGTAAGTGTAAGCTATCAGTTCCGCGAGGGACGAGTGTGGGTTGATCCGTATGATGTAACCATCAACAAATACAAAACAACCATTGGCGGAAGCACAGGATTTGACGGAACCATCGATTATAAAGCAGACATGTCAATTCCACGCTCTGAATTTGGATCAGGAGCCAACGATGTATTAAACGGATTGATGGCCAAAGCAAACGCAAAAGCCGGAACAACGGTTGAGCTGGGCGATATGGTGAATGTCCGCATTCTAATCACCGGAACAGTTGCCGATCCGAAAGTTGAAACCGACCTGAAACAACAAGGACAAGATCTGAAAAACGAAATCAAGGAGCAGATCAAGGAAGCGGTAAAAGAAAAAGTAGAAGAAAAAGTTCAGGAAGTAAAAGAAGATGTAAAGGAAAAAGCAAGTGCAGAGGCCGAAAAAATCATGAAAGATGCTGAAGCCAAAGCAGCACAGATCCGCGCAGAAGCGAAAAAAGCAGCCGACAAGACTCGTGAGGAAGGAAAAAATGCAGGTGATAAACTAATTGCCGAAGCAGGAAGCAATCCGCTGAAAAAAGCTGCAGCGGAAAAAAGCGCACAAAAACTGCAAAAAGAAGCGGATGAAAAAGCAAGCAAGCTCGAGAAAGAAGCCGATGAAAAAGCACAGAAAGTCCTCGATGAAGGGCGTGCTCAGGCTGATAAACTAAAATAATTCCACTCCCCTGAAGCTATTAAGGTTTCAGGGGAGTTCTTTTTAGGAACGAAAATTGTATGGAGGAGAAAGTAACCTTCAACGCCGGATTTCGTAAGGACGTTCGGAGGTCATTTTTAGGAGGACAAAGCATGAGAACATTCAACCTGATCGTTACACTGTTTTTATTGACATTAACTGCAGTTGCTCAAGATGATGAGTGCATGACGGTAAGCGATAAAAAAGTTAAAAAACTGCTGGAACAAGCCAACAATCCCAAAACCACTCCAACCGACAGGCATCAGCTACTCAAAGATGCATTGGCCATCGATCCTGAATGCGCTCCCTGTCTTTACCAATTAGGAAAGAGAGCCTTCGATAAAGCATTTAAAGACGGTACTTCCTACCATTACGCCGAAGATTATTTTAAGAAACTCATCAATGCTTGTCCGAAATACCACAGCGATCCTTACTACTATATGGGTGTGATCGCCTACTCTAAAGAAGATTACGAAACAGCTATTACCTGGTTTAAGCAATTCACCGAATTTAAAATAACGGATGATTCGCAAATGGCCGAAGATCATCCTGAAAAAAAGAAAGACGCGAAAGCCATTCTTCCCGAATGCGAATTTTATTCAAGTTTTTTTAAAAATGTAGTTGCGTTCTCACCACAGCCGGTTGAAAATGTTTGCACAGTTGGAGATGAATACTTGCCCATGATTTCTCCCGATAACGAATTTCTCTTTTTCACCCGGAGAATAGACAGGAGAGCATTGGGCGATATGACCAGCAGGATGGCTGAAGAATTCTCGATGTCGCAGCGTAACGATATCAATTCCCCATTTGATGCCGGAATAAAACTACCTGCACCTTTTAATATCATTGGGGATAATTATGGCGGTGCTACCATTTCGGTGGATAACAAGGAACTGATTGTTTGTGCCTGCCGCAAGGACAACAAACGCAAACCCGATTACAACAATTGCGATTTGTATGGAACCAAATATGAACGCGTTACAAACCCAACAACCGGAAAACTCGAATACAAGTGGGGAGAATTGGTGAATTTGGGTCCGAACATCAATACACCCGAAGGATGGGAAGCACAGCCCTCCTTATCGGCCGACGGACGCACTCTTTATTTTGCAGTCGTGCGCGAAACCCCGGGGCAAGATCCGAATATGGATATTTATTATTCCACCCGCGACGATAAAGGAAATTGGACACCGGCAAAACCGCTTGCAGCGATTAATACACCCGGCAATGAGAAAACACCCTTCATGCACAGCGATTCAAAAACGCTTTATTTCTCTGCTGAAGTAGGAGAAAAATACTGGGGCGCTGGAGGTTATGATATCTTTTTCACCCGACAAAAAGCAGACGGAAGCTGGACCGCACCCCAAAACATCG
>JBKBUQ010000124.1:0-9334 GCA_046289975.1 Flavobacteriales bacterium
CATATTCGAACCTGTGCGTCCCGGAACATTA
Organism: Flavobacteriales bacterium; assembly: GCA_046289975.1. Lineage (GTDB taxonomy): Bacteria > Bacteroidota > Bacteroidia > Flavobacteriales_D > UBA2798 > UBA2798. Next base: position 32 of record JBKBUQ010000124.1, read on the forward strand.
TAAAGAATGATAGGCAGGTTTACATTTTCTGCAATTGCCTTGTAATGCAAAAAGATTCCTTCTTCAGTAGGTTTGTTGTAGTAAGGATTCAATATCAGAAGAGCATCAGCACCCTCACGTTGAGCGACCTGCGAATGACGAATTGCCCGTGCAGTAACATTGCTACCGGCGCCCACAATTACAGGCACCTGACCATTAACCTGTTGAACTGTAAATCGGATAAGAGCCGCATATTCATCTTCCGTTAATGCCGCACTTTCACCGGTTGTTCCGGCTACGACAATTCCGTTGGTACCACCCTCGATTTGACGTTTAATTAAATTCGCATAGGATTGAAAATCAATACTTCCATCGGCCGTGAAAGGTGTTACGATGGCTACAATAGATCCGCGGAGGTTGCTTAAAGCGTGCATTTTTTCTTTTTTTTAGCAAAACTAAACATAGACTTGCGTTGTTATGAAATTTTACTTACATTTACACTTACATTTAACAGTGTGTAATAAATTTTAACATGACTACCATTCCAGAAGTCGTAGAAGATATCATCCGGAAATCCCCTTTTCTGGAAGAAGCTTTGGCAGATGGGCTGATCAATGTCTCCTCATTGGCCCGCAAGATTCGTTCTGAGATCTCCGAGCGCTTAAAAAAGGATGTGAAAGAAGGTGCTGTTATTATGGCCATTAATCGAATGGCGCCCAGCAACTATTACAAAATCAATCTGAAAATCCAGAACTTCATGCATTCCATCGGGGATGTAATTGTGCGTTCCAACCTTTCTGATTTCACGTTTACCAATTCCGAAACATTATATGTGGCAACCGCAGATCTTCTTAAAGAGGCGGGTCAGCACAAGGAATTGTTTTGCACTTTTTCAGCCGGGGTTTACGAAACCACTGTAATTGTGAGCGATTCATTGAAGGATGTGGTAAAGAGGAGTTTTCAAAAGGAGAAGCAGATTTCGTTTTCCGAAAACCTGGCTTCCATTACCATTAAGCTCCCTACCGAAAACACTGAAATCTCAGGAATCTATTACTATATCCTCAAACGTATCGCCTGGGAAGGCATTAATATTCGCGAGGTCATTTCCACCTCCAACGAGTTTACCCTGGTGGTGAATGATGTCGATATCGACCGGACTTTCTCGATTCTGATGAGTCTGAAGAAAATGTGACCTTTCTTTTTGAGCATTGCCCCGTTGGTTAATTGCTGTTAAAGTGCGATTCTCCATTCGGTGCTAATGTTATTTTTGCTTAAAACTCCATCCATGCTGGCATTGCTGCTGAAAGAAATCAGGGGATTCCTAAGTTCACTTATCGGTTACATCGTAATCTCGGTATTCCTGTTGTTAATGGGATTGTTTATCTGGGTATTCTCCACCCCTTTCAACATTCTTGAATCAGGTTTTGCGGATTTGGATCCTCTGTTCAACCTCGCTCCTTTGGTTTTTCTTTTTCTGATTCCTGCAATCACCATGCGCAGTTTTGCAGAAGAAAAGCGTACAGGGACCATCGAATTATTATTGACGCGTCCATTGTCTGATGTGCAGATTATTCTCGCGAAATATTTTGCCGGATTATTATTGGTCTTGTTCACACTGCTTCCAACACTGCTTTATTATTACACCATTAATCAGCTTGGCGATCCGAAAGGAAATGTTGATACCGGAGGAATGTGGGGTTCTTATCTTGGCTTAACCATGTTGAGTGCAAGCTTTGTGTCGATAGGAATATTTGCTTCCGCTATTTCGCAAAATCAGATCATCTCCTTTATTCTTGGAGTATTCCTTTGCTTTTTTGTTTACCTCGGTTTCGATTTCATGGGCTCCTACTCCATTTTTGGATCTTTTGATTCTGTTATTCGCGAGTTGGGAATTTACGAGCATTACCATTCGATCAGCCGGGGTGTTGTCGATTCGCGCGATGTGATCTATTTCGTTTCTGTGGTGATTGTGTTTGTACTTTTTACACGACTAGTGCTTGAATCAAGAAAAAAAATTCAGCGACTCCAGTTGGTCATCAACCTTGCAATTGTTATTGTGGTGAATATCCTTGGAACATTTGGATTTTTCCGTCTTGACCTCACCCAGGAAAAACGTCACTCCCTTGCAGATGCGACTATTAGTTTTGTAGAAAACAGACTTGAGGATGTAATAACCTTTCAGATCTATTTAACCGGAGAGTTACCTGCAGATTTAAAACGAATTGAGCGCGAGATCAGGGAAAAACTCGACAACATGAAAGCTTATGCCGGAGATAATATTCAGTATGAATTTTTCGATCCCTATTCCATTGAAGATGAAAAAGACCGTTTTGCCTTCATGGATCAACTCGATTATGAACGCAAGATCCGTTTCTCCATACTTGAACTGGAAGAAGCAGGAAAGATTTCGCAAAAATTCCTTTTTCCCGGAGCCACGGTTTCGTACGGAACACAACAAAGCGTTTCATTTAATTTCTTTTCGAAGCAAATCATCGGCAAGGGAGAAAACCTGAAAGACCTGGCAGATGCAACTGTAAACAGCATTGAATACCAGTTGATGGACGCAATGGTACGCGTTACACAACCCACCCGCAAACGTATTGCAATACTTGAAGGTCATGGCGAAGCACATAGCGATCAGTTAGGAATTATCATCAATGCGTTGGGAGAATTCTATGCGGTTGAACGAGTTAGAATCGATAATAAAATTAATGCCATTCGCGATTTCAATGCCCTTCTCATCATTCAGCCCGACAGTGTGTTTTCGGAGAAGGACAAATTTGTGATTGACCAATTCATCATGAAAGGCGGAAAAGTAGCATGGTTTCTTGATGCAATGGATGTGCAGCGTGATACACTCATGCTTCGCGGACAAACATTTGGTATAGCACGCGATCTGAATCTTGATGATCAATTGTTCACTTATGGTGTTCGTATCAATAAAGAAATTTTACTCGATTACCAATGCGCACCTTATGCTGTTGGTCCGGGAGGAGTGCACGAATGGTATTTTTATCCTCTGTTAAAACCCGAACGTGATCATCCCATTACGCAAAGTATTGATCCGATAAAAACAGAATATGCAAATACTATCGATTTGGTTGGGAACGATCCTGAACAGCGAAAAAGTATACTGCTAAAAAGTTCAGAGCGATCTACTGCCTACAAATCACCTGCACGAATCAACAAGGGAGTAATCGATTTGAAGGACAAACTCTTTAACCAAAAAACAAACGGTAAGCCGGTAGCCGTTTTACTGGAAGGACAATTCAATTCCGTTTTCAAAGATCGTCTCCCTCCTGAATTCATGAATAGTCCGGACTATGTTTTTAAAGACCGCTCTGTAAAAAGCAGAATGCTGATTGTTGCCGACGGTGATATTCCGGTGAACGAAGTCGATTACCAGGAAGTGAACGGACAAACAGTACCACGATACCGTAAACTTCATTCCGATAAATACAATATCCGCAATCCGGATGGCTCTCCACGATTTATATACGGCAATAAAGAATTTGTGCTGAATGCAGTCGATTACCTAATGGGCGACACATCACTGATCGATATTCGTCAGCGCACTGTCATGATCCGTCGTTTGAATGAAGATCGGGTGATCAGCGAGAGAAAATACTGGCAAATGGTGAATGTGGGACTTCCTATTTTACTCATCATAGCGTTTGGCATTGGACAAAATTATTACCGTCGCCGCAAATACACGCGATAAAAATCAGCATCATGAAAAGAAGACAACTCCAACTCCTCATTTCGGCAGCAGTGTTAATCACGCTTTCTGTTGTTGTTGTATACATGAAGCAAAGAAAAAGCAACAGTACTTTCACAAAAGACCTCAGCGATTTCACCATTGAAGACACTGCCTCCATTGGAAAATTAAAGATTACCAACCAGGATAAGATAAGCGCCGAGCTGGTTCGTAAACATGCAGGCTATTGGGAACTGAACGGAAAATTCCGTGCACGGATTGATGCAATTGATTTAATGCTTACCACCGCAAAAAAAGTTCGCGTTAAAAATCCTGTTCCCGAATCTGCAAGAGAAAATATCATTCGCAATCTTTCCGTGAACTACCATAAAGTAGAATATTTTGACCTCAACGGGAAAGCCATTAAAACATGGTATGTTGGTCATGCCACCAAAGACCACGATGCCAGTTACATGTTACTGGAAACGCCCTCCGAAGGGAAATCGAGTCTTCCGTATGTCACTTACATTCCCGGATTTGCCGGAGAATTATCAAGTCGCTATTTCTGCATGGAAGAAGAATGGCGCTTTACGGGAATATTTAATTATGATCCTGCGGAGATTGCGGCTGTTTCTATTCGCAATAACGATTATCCGGAAGAGAGTTTTGAAGTGAAAGTGCTCGACAAAAACCTCTTTGCACTGCATGATCAATTTGGGAAAAAAGTTGAGCGCTTTGATACCGCCGGAGTACGTCAGTTGGTTGTCAATTTTAAAAAGATCCATTTTGAGACGCTGAACCGTGGAATATTAAGTCCGCTTCAGGAAGATTCGCTTCGCAAGGCTAAACCTTATTACGAGATTAGCGTGACGGATAAAAAAGGGGAAAAAAAGGAAATAAAGGTCTTCCATAAGAAATTGCCACCGCACAATATGAACAATGAGCCTTTTGAGCAGGACTATACTTACGATCCGGAACGAGCATTTGCGCAGATACCCGGGGGTGAGATTGTGGTGATTCAATTTTTCGTATTCGACAAAATACTGTGGCCTATCGATGCCTTCCTTCCCCGCAAGGGATGAAAACCGCTTGATATTTCAGGGTTTTACGGGTTTTTCACGTTGTTAACATTGGGTTGTTTTTAATCCTTGAAAAGTTCCCTGTTCGTGGGGGACCATTCCATCTATATTTGTTGAGCTAAAAACCTCATCAATGAAATTCATTGTCTCCAGTACGGCCCTGCTCAAGCAGCTTCAATCCATCAGCGGTGTTTTAAATTCCAGCAACACCCTTCCCATTCTCGATAATTTCCTTTTCGAGATCAATAAGAAGCAGCTAACCGTTTCTGCCTCAGATCTGGAAACGACTATGGTCACTACCATGGAAGTTGAAGCGAAGGAAGACGGAAATATTTGTATTCCTGCCAAACTTTTGATTGAAACGCTAAAGAACTTCCCGGAGTTGCCACTCACCTTTTCGATCGACGCCCGCAATTTCGCGATTGAGATTTCAAGCGATAACGGTAAATTCAAACTAACCGGCCATAACGCCAGCGAATTTCCCAAAGTACCACCGATTGATGCAGCTTCCTCTGTAAGCATGCCTTCAACTGTGCTCCTGAATGCCATTGTAAAAACCATTTTCGCAACCGGAAACGACGATCTTCGTCCTGTTATGAGCGGTGTGTTTTGCCAGCTTTCTTCCAACGATTTCACCTTTGTTGCAACCGATGCACACAAACTCGTCCGTTTCCGCCGCACTGATCTCAAATCAGATAAGGATGCCAACTTTATCATCCCGAAAAAACCGCTCAATCTTTTAAAGAGTGCATTGGGCAGTGCCGCCGGAGATGTTAAAGTTGAATTCAACCAGACCAATGCATTGTTCACATTCGACCACCATACATTGATTTGCCGCTTGATTGACGGGAAATACCCCAATTATGAGGCGGTAATCCCCAAACAAAACCCGAACAAGCTGACAATCGACCGCTCTACATTTTTGAGTTCACTTAAACGTGTATCCATTTTCTCCAATAAGACCACACACCAGGTCCGTTTAAAAATTGCCGGTAGCGAACTTGCTGTATCTGCCGAAGATTTGGATTATGCCAACGAAGCTATGGAACGTTTAACATGCTCTTACGAGGGTGAAGACATGGAAATCGGATTTAATTCCAAGTTTCTCATTGAAATGCTGAACAATCTTCAGTGCAATGATGTAGTTCTTGAAATGAGTGCCCCCAACCGCGCAGGAATACTTTTACCTGCCGAAGGAGACAATAAAGACGAAAGCATACTGATGTTAGTAATGCCTATTATGCTGAACAATTGATTTTTTATTGCCATGATGCAATTGAGGGAGCGGGCGACTGCTCCCTTTTTTGTTTATGGCCGTTTGCAAACAACCGTTGCATGCACTTCGGTTTTACCTCCCGGTTTTTCGTAAATGCATTTCTCCCATTCAATATTCTTAAAACCTGCATCCGCCAGAAATTTCTCAATGAGGATAGTTGGATAATAATAAAAGTAAACCCGCAAATCGGTGCTTCCGGTTATGAATCCAGACCACTCCTCTTCACTCTCAACAAAACTGAAATAAAACACTCCATCACTATTCAGAAGGTTGAAACAATCCCTAAAGAATGACTGCAGCTCTTCGCGGGAGAGATACGGAACAATAAACCCTGCGGCAATTCCCGTATAGCGTTCTCCAAGTTTGGATATTTGTCTAACATCCATTTCCAGAAAATCAGCTTCGGGACAATTCCTCTTTGCCAATTCGACCATACCTGTAGCATAATCGATTCCCGTTACCGCTAGCTCAGGATTTTTGTCGAGCAAATACCTGGCAATGACTCCCGGTCCGCTGCCAACGTCGAGCACTTTTTTATCATCGCCAATAAGAAGCTCACAAAAGCGATCGTAGCCGTTCCGGTAAAGTTTGAGGTCAAAGAATTTTTCCTGGTACAATACCGCAACTTTATTCCAGGAAATCCTGGTTTCTTCAAAGGCATCCATGTCCTAATACATTTATATTACACTATAAGTTTAAACAGCAATACCACTATTGGTATAAGTTTATTCCGTATTGATTGCTTTACCTAAATAAGTGCCAATTGAAGCTGGTCTTATTTTTTTGATACAAACTCGTAATTAATGGTAAACGGAGGATCTTCGTCATCATCAATTTCATTTGGATCTTTTATTTTTCCATGCAGAACTGCTTCGTGGCGTTCGTTAAGTTGAGAGAAATTTTCGGTAACAATTTCATCTTCCCATGCATATTTTTCACGCTGCCAGCCTTTTTTACGGTAAACAACAGCGAGAATTAATCCTGCAATTCCTCCAAACAAATGACTTTGCCAGGAGATCCGTAAATCGTATGGAAAAACACCCCACACCATTCCACCATAGAAGAAGGATACGATCAATGTTAATCCCATCAGGTTTCGCTGCCGACGAATTACCCCACTGAAAAATAAAAAAGATGCGAGCCCATAAACAATACCACTTGCACCGATATGTACACTTTCATCCTGCACAGCAATCCATACCCAGAAACCACTCAGAAACCATATCCATGCCAATACTTTCCAGGAAAGCTCCCGGTAGAAATAGAACAAAGCCCAACCAAGAAATAACAATGGAAGCGAGTTGTTGATGAGATGCGAAACATCTTTGGGGTCATGAATGAACGGTGAAAAAAATATTCCAGCCAAACCTTTAAGTGTTTGTGGACGAACACCAAATTCGACAGCAGCATCTGCCACCAGCCACCAAACCATCCATGCTATTCCAACCAAAGTTAAAGGAATCACCAGGGGACGTAATAAATACCGGCGTTCTTGCTTATGCATGCTAACTTTTCCCCAAATACTATTCCTTTCCTTAAACCCTGCCAATAAGACTGCTTTAATGACAGTAAGGGGTAATTTTCACCATCTCACAATAATCTTCAACGATCGATGTATTCAAAATGTGACGTAAAATGGCGTAAAAATTTTGGCTCTTTTATAATACGCATACCTTTTTCACTATTCTTTTGTTTGTTCAGCAATTCAAAAACTTCGAGTACATATTCGATATGACTTTGGGTATAAACGCGCCGGGGAATAGCCAACCGAACCAACTCCATTGGAGCAGTAATCAGTTTTCCCTTCTCATCGTATTTTCCAAACATCACCGAACCAATTTCGCAGGAACGGATTCCACCCTCACGGTAAAGTGCACATGCCAGTGTTTGTCCGGGATATTCGTGTGCGGGAATATGCCGGTAAAATGCTTTTGCATCCACATACACGGCATGTCCACCAATGGGTTTCATCACGGGTATTCCCATTTTATCGAGGTGTTCTCCAAGGTAAGCGGTACTTCTGATGCGGTAGTGCAAGTAATCAGGATCGAATACTTCTTCAAGTCCGATCGCCATTGCATCCATATCTCTTCCGGATAATCCACCATAAGTTGTATACCCCTCTGTAATAATGAGCAAATTCTTACAGGCATCAGCCAGCTCTTCATCTTTCAGTGAAAGGAATCCTCCCATATTAACCAATGCATCTTTTTTGGCACTCATAATTGCACCATCGGTAAGCGCAAACAACGTCTTCGCAATTTCTTTATAGCTCATTTGTGCACATGCTTCTTCGCGGTTTTTAATGAAATATGCATTTTCTGCTATGCGACAACAATCGAGGAATAAGCGTACACCGTATTTTTTGCAGATAGCACTAACTTCTTTTGCATTTTGCAAACTCACCGGCTGACCACCTCCACTGTTGTTGGTGACCGTTAGAATAACACCACCAATATTTTCCGGACGTTTTTCCTGAATCAATCGTTCCAGTTCGTTCACATCCATATTTCCCTTAAAGGGATGCTCGAGTGAAGGTTGTTTTCCCTCCGCAATAACGATATCAATCGCCTCTGCCCCGCTGAATTCGATGTTGGCACGTGTGGTATCGAAATGGGTATTGCTGATAAAGGTTTTTCCCGGTCCGCCAAGGTGTCCGTACAAGATCCGCTCAGCCGCTCTTCCCTGATGTGTTGGGAGCACAAAAGGCATTCCTGTTAATTCCGATATTACCTTGTACATTCTCCTCCAGCTTGATGCGCCGGCATACGATTCGTCACCGCGCATCATGCCTGCCCACTGTTCTGCACTCATGGCAGAGGTTCCGCTATCGGTAAGGAAATCGATCAATACCTGATCAGAATTTAGCAGAAAGGGATTGTAATGCGCATTTTTCAGATAGGAAGCACGTTCCTCTGTAGTGCTCATTTTAATACTCTCCACCATTTTGATGCGGAAAGGTTCGATGATTGTCCGGAAAGCCATAACTCAGAATTTGAGTTTGAAATACGGATTGTGCAGCGAAACGGATAATGACGGGAATCAGGATTTTTTGAAATGGTATGTGGTGAATGGTGAACAGTGATTTTGGTGAACAGTGATCGGTGATCGGTGATCGGTTGTCGATGCCTGAATAAATCCAAAAAAACTCTCCTTTTCAAACTATTTTCATGCCTAAATTAAAATTCTAACTATCTTATTTTAGGGGGTTAAAAAGTTTAAATTATTGTTTTTCAATGATTTAAATCACAACGTTTTTACCCCTTTTTCAC
>JBKBUQ010000125.1:0-9079 GCA_046289975.1 Flavobacteriales bacterium
GTTTAAAGCGTCGGTGACCGATTGTGTTGTTGCAAAATTATAGGTGTTGTTTGCGTTTCCGTTTACATAATTTACTTCGTAAGAGAAATAACTGAAATGCGTGAGCAAATCCCAATCGTAATTGGATTGTAAACCATTGCTCCAGTAAGGGTGCCATCCGTAGATTATTTTATTGGGTGTACAATTGTTTCGCAAAACCCTAGTTTTTGGAGAAGGACTATTAATGGAATAATAATCTTCAGCAGAGTGTCCTTCTGTTGCATGGGTTTCACTTTGTTCCTGATGAATGCTTTTGTGTTGTGCAAAAAGCGGAAATACTACCAAACAGAAAAATAATACAGCTGCTTTTTTCATCGTACAGGATTCACGAATCCGGATCTGATTTGTTCCGTTTCATTTTTTACTTCAATATAATACAATCCGCCGGCCTGCTCTGAAAATGGTATTTCATTTTGAGAAACAACTGCGCCTATGGTCCAGCTTCCATTGATGATTCGTTTGCCGCCTGTGTCATAAACAGCGTACTGATAAATTCCGGATTTCATATTGCTCAAACGAACAATTAACAGATCCGAATTCAGGTGCACGTTCATCTGCGGTGGAGTGTTGCTTTCAATAGAATTGCTGCCTTGCACGTAAATGGTTTTGGTGCTGGTGTCGGCCGGACAAGCATCATTAATGGCAATTAAAACGGCTTGATAAATTCCTGCTGCAGAATAAATGTGCCAGGGATTTACACCATTACTGTTTCCTCCATCACCGAAATTCCATACGAATCCGTTTGCATTGCTGCTCAAATTGCTGAAACCAACAAATGCATTGGGAAGATAAACAAGCGTGTCTGTTACAGCAAAAGATGAGGAATTGGGTTGACTTACATTGATGGAAATGTTTTGTGTAATGATGTCTGTACCTCCCGGACCACTGGCTGTTAGTTGAACCTGATAAGTTCCGGATGTGATGTAGGTAACTACAGGATGCTGATTGGTTGAAGTGGCAGGATTTCCTCCGGTAAAATTCCAAGTATAGGTGGAGGCATTTTGCGATGTGTTTTGAAAACTGATGCTTTCACCCGCACAAATAAATGTGTTCTGAAGGTTGAAGTTTGCGGTTGGTGGTAAACTGGGTGATTGAACAAGTTGTCCGTTGGATGAAATGGTGTCTGAAAATAATCCTGCTCCATTTTCTGCGCATACATTGAAAAAATAAATCGTACCGTAGTTCAGATTCAATCCGGTTACGCGAACGGTGTCGTACCAGAAATTGTCGGTCCATGGTTTTACATCACTCAATCCCGGACTTGTTCCGATGGAATACCAATACCGCGCAATTCCCGAATGCTGATCGAATGCTGATGTCCAATTTGCTTCGAGTTCATTGGCATTGGTTGTTGAGCTGATATCTGCTGCCGGACCATCATTTACCTGCGATGGCGCATCCGGTGCGGTCCAATCTACATTCACATCCTGAAATGCGATGGAAGACAAATTGCCTGCATTGTCCTGCACTATTGATTTCACTTTTCCGGATGGTGTGGTCGGATTTGCGTTCTGATAACGAATGTCTCCTGATGGACCAATGCTAACCTGTACGTTCGGAAAACGTGAACGGTACACTTTTAAATTGTTTACAGTGTACTCTGCATTTCCGGAGCGGAATGAAATATAATCTCCGGTAGCAATCGGTGTGTTATCTGTAAAAGATTGGACGAGACTATTATCGATGTAAACCTGGTGCAGGCCTGATATGCGGTCGTAAATAACTTTGAAATCGTACCATTGGCTTACATTGAAATTGAAGTCAACTTCATCGAGCATTACAAAAACATCGTTGGTAACTTCATACAATTGCACTTTGTCGTTATCCAATCTGAACCAAACGAAATACGAATTACCCCTGTTTTCCATTGTAGGATCGTCGCAGAAATAGTGCAAACCTGCACGTCGGTTTGTTCCTGCTCCTGCCATTTTTCCCGCCCAATGGTAGAGGTAGCGATTAGAAAGACTTTGGTCAATGAATGCATAAGCATTGGTGTTGTTCAGACTTGCATCGGCTTGTACAAGTTCTCCGTTTACAACATTCCATGTTCCTGAAACGGTGTACCAGTCGGTATGCAAAACAGGTAGATCAAAATTATCGCTGAAGAATCCATTGGATGCATTTGCTCTCCAATCCAATCCGTCGTAATCGATTACCTGGTAGTATGCTTTTTGTATTCCTGATCCCCCGGTGTTATCGGCATCGGAAAATGTTGCAGTAAAATTTTGCGTAACCCATGTTGAGGGTGTTGCTACAATTGTACTTGGAGGCGTATTATCACCGGGAGGAGGAGGTGTGGAATTGCTGGTCCAATTGGCGGCCCATCCTGAAGCGGTGGTTGAACAATCGCTTCTGAATTCAAGTGTAAGTGCTCCTGTTGTTCCTGTGATTGTTCCCGGCGAATTAGTACCTGTAAAGGTGCCGATGCGTGGTGCGTTGATGGAGTTGCCATCGTAAACAAACAAGTAATCCCAATTTGCTTCGGTGTTGAATGTTGAAAATGTAATGGTAACAGAGGTTGCTCCTGCAGGTGCGATGGTGGTAATGTAGCGTTCGTCGTTCGCGTAATTTCCTCCTACGCCACCGGAATCGTAAATCGTTCCACTTCCTGCTGTTAATGTATTTGTGGTTGGGTTGTTGTTGATCAATCGGTAATACAATTCCCAATTCCAATTGATTCCCGGATCGGTATGCGATTGATTGGGGTAATGTTGGTGACCTTTAATTTTAGTGCATCCTCCCAATACATTTGTTCCTGAGCTTGCTGCTCCATAATAAGTTCGTAAGGGCGGAATTCCGTATCCCGAATTGCAAATGTCGCGACTTAATGCTGCAGATGCGTTGTACATGGCCGTTGTGTACCAGCTTGGATTATTCACATAACCTTCGTGTTCATACCCGATAGTATACGGATTTTCTGAGCCAACGTGCCATCCTTTGTTTGCTTCAAGAACCATTTGCGTTATTTGTCCGTCGCTCGAGCGAATTACATAATGGTAGGACACATTCGAATTGCAATTTAGAGCCCATGATATTGCCCCTGCATAGGTTCCCTGCACTGTATGGATGGTGATGGCGGAAACAGCAACACCATTTCTGGAACTATAATTACAGGAGGGAGCAGGATTCCACAATGCAGGGCCATAATCCGGTGAACGCAGTTGGGTGCCACTTGGACGATATATAGTTCCGTCAGCATTTGTGATCCCCTCTCCCGAAAAAATTATTTTTTGCGCACTCAGAATCCGGAAATTTTCTCCGTAATGCTCTTGAAGATCGATATTACGCGGAATGAAACCATATTTTTTTGCCTCGCTTTTTTCATTGAGAAAACGGAAGATCTGATAAACCTGCGCATCTCTTGCGTACGCATTTACTGCTCCCGAATCGGGAATTTCCGAAAGTTGAAACAATACAGCTTCATGGAGTTTGCTGTTAAACAAATTTCCGGTGGACGGAAAATCACCGGCGTATTGCTGCATCAGTAATTCATAGGCTTTTGCATATGCAAGTATACTTTTTTCTGGGTCTCCCAGAATGTCGCGAACCGGAATTCCCGATAAGTTTGAAACCAGTTTTAAATTCTCCCTAAAATAAGACTGTCCATTTAACGTTAATCCCATTACGGAATAGGCGCGTGGATAACCAATGCAACTTTCTTCTTCTGCACCATCGAGATGCGTCATCCGTGTTGATGTCCAGGCAACTGCTTCCAGCATACCTTTTGGAACCGAAGGATGATTATTGTAAGCCTGTTGGAAGCTTTGTGAAAGGTTATGTTCGGTGTGATTGTGTGTTGCGCTGAATTGCGCTTGAATTTGACATCCTGCTAAAAAAGTTAGAAGTAGTAAAATGTTTTTTTTCATATCGCGTGCAAAGTAGTAGGGTAAAAATAGAATTGAATACTACAATACCCAAGCAATAATGGAATGTTTTTGCTAAAAGAAAAATGAAACGGTTTAGGTGATTAGAATAAAACAAGATTGTTAATTTTTACTGCATTTCCAGGTGTCCGGAAAGCGTGCTTGTCTGTCAATTTACAAGGGCTGTTGATTATCGGTCTGATATCGGGAAAATTGCTCCTGCTTTCACAATAAAAGGTGAAAAGGGATAAGGGGAATCGCGGTCGTTGATGAAATCGTAAAGCAACATGAAATAGAAATACCTATTGTATCCCATTTCATTACGGAATCCTAGTCCTGCCGCACCGATATTGATGAATTTTCGCTTGAACTGTAGCGTAAGCGGATCGTAAGCGTCGGTATTCAGGCTTTCCAATTCGGCATGAGCAAAGAATTTTTCCCCCATCAATAAGCGTGTAAATACACATCCACCATATACCGAGGTGGAATAGGTCACTCCGTAAAATTGGTTTCTTCCGCCAAAATACTTGTACGAGACCCCAATTCCGGCCGACCATTTCATGGTGAGATTGTATCCCAAAATTGGTGATATATCAATGTAGGAACCGTAATTTCCCAGGCTGAGCGATAAGCTGCCGCCCCAATAACAGCGCTCGGCAAATGAATATTCAGAGAGTTCGGTTTTCTCTTTTTCTTTTTTTTCTTCCTTTTGTTTTTTGTATTCAACGTAATCGGGATTGCCTTCCTCCTGTGCACTTGCACTAACGGAAAACAGAATGCTGATCAAAAAAAACAGCGATCGAACGGAAAACGTTGGCTGGATATTGCGCATGGCTTTTGGAGGTGAGCGTTTTGGATTGGTTGGGTAAAGATATTATCTGTTGAACAAAATTCGTACCTGTTTTACAGAATCTGTCGCCGAATAGCTGCTCAATAGGTTTCCTGAGGGGAATGCTAGTTTTTCAAGAACATTTCCGCTTGCACGGTAAACCACATCATTGGTAGGATCCCAGTCCAGACTAACGGTGCTTCCTACTGCCAGACTGAGCAATGCATTTGTGCTTCTTTGGTAAACCAAAACTCCTGTACTTGTTCCCATGAAATAGAGGTCATTGTCCCTGCTTACTACTTCGTAAATTTTGGAATTCGAAACAGATTGCAAACTGGTTATGGCCATTGAAGGAAGCTGCAATTGAGAAATCTGCAGATCGGTCCCTGAATTGCCAAATAGCACAAAGCTAGAACTGTTGAATTCACCGGCATGAATGAGTGACATTCCGGTTGCCTGAGTGGGCAAACTATTCATAGTACTGCGGTCAACAAGGGTAATGTAATGGTTGTTCGGATTTCCGCTTGTCCCCATTAACAGCAGATAATGCTCTTCTTCAACTATGCGGCTGACCGGTACTGTGGTTAAATACCCGTTAGGAAATTGTCCATAGGTTTCACTCACGTTTCCATTGCGGTTGAATTTTCTGATTTCAGGTGATTGTTCGCCTGCCCAGAAATAGGATTTGGATCGATCAAAATGCACATGGCTGAAATTTCCGGAATTCAAATCAAAGCGTTGTTGTGTGCCATCCATTTCCAATCCCTCCAGCGTGCCATTTGCTGATCTTAGCAAAAGAAGCTGTTCCCTTGCGCTAAGTTCCAGTTGGCGAATATCGCGGATGGACAAATAATCGGGTACAATAACCGAACCGCTCAAATGTGCCAAACGGAAACCGGAGTTCTCTTTTTGAGTGATCCAGATTTTTTCTACGCTTAATGGTGTTTCTCCAATTCGAATGGTCCTGAAAGCAGAGGGGGCGTTATTTCCATCGGAAACGGTTAGCTTTATGCGATAATCACCGGAGGGTAAATAGGGGTCGGAAAGAATAAAGTTCCGTTGAAAACTTACAGTAGTGCTTTGGGGATCAAATTGCTGGCTGGCAATGGTCATACCATTTGGGTCGATAATCTGTAAACGGATGCTTTCCAGTTTCGTTTCGTCGCTGGCTTCGCATTGTATGGTTAGGGTGGTGGGGAGCTGAAAAAAGCTGAATTCGTAAGGGGCAAGGATTTTTGCCTTTGGAGAAATGGTGTCCTTTTCTTTCCGGCAAGAGCCTATAATCAAGGGTATGAACAATAAAAGAAATCGGACCTTCATAAGTTTATGGTCTAATTTATGATTTTTGGGGTTGATTTCCTTATCTTTAGTTGAATTGAAAAAAAAACATCAACATTTGTTGATAAGCGCTGTTCATAGCTTTTCATGATTCCCTCAAAGGGAAATGACGGGCAGAGGGACGGGAATGGTATTTTTGAGCTATGGAAGAACAGAAAGAGCGTCAGACCGACACCAAACGAATGTACCCCAAATCGAAGGGTTCTCTCTCAACTATAATGGTTGATGGAGGAAAACTACCACCACAGGCGCTTGATCTTGAGGAGGCAGTATTGGGTGCAATGATGCTGGAAAAGGGTGCTGTAAACGATGCGATTGACATCCTTAAACCGGAAAGTTTTTACAAGGAAGCCCATCAGAAAATCTTCGCGGTTGTGGTTGATCTCTTTCAAAAATCACAACCAATCGATATTCTAACTGTAACCGCTGGTTTGCGTCAGAAAGGCGAACTTGATGTGGTTGGCGGTCCTTATTACATTTCACAATTAACCAACCGTGTTGCTTCTGCAGCCAATGTTGAATACCACGCGCGAATTATTTCGCAAAAACATATTCAGCGCGAACTGATCAGAATCTCCTCTGAAACCATAAAGAACGCCTACGAAGAAACCGCCGATGTTTTTGATCTGCTGGATCAAACGGAAGGTGAATTATACAAGGTAACCCAAGGAAATATCCGTCGCGATTACGAGTCGATGGATAAACTCATTCTGCAGGCGATCGATGAGATTGAAAAGGCAAAAGGTCACATGGACGGTATCAGCGGTGTTGCTACCGGCTTTACTGAACTCGATCGTGTTACCTCCGGATGGCAACGTTCGGATATGATCGTACTTGCTGCACGACCGGGTATGGGTAAAACTGCTTTTGTATTGAGTATGGCGCGCAATTCTGCCGTCTTGTTCAATCAGCCGGTTGCTGTATTTTCTCTGGAGATGTCGGCTCTACAGCTTGTAAATCGTCTTATCGCCAGTGAAACAGAATTGCAGGCGGATAAATTACGTAAAGGAAATCTTGCAGAACACGAATTGCAGCAATTGCATACACGCATCAAGAAATTGGCAGAGGCTCCCATCTTTATCGATGATACTCCTGCGCTTTCAATATTTGAATTACGTGCAAAAGCGCGCCGATTGGTTGGTCAGCATGGTGTTAAATTAATTATTATCGATTACCTCCAGCTAATGACCGCAGGTGGAGAAGGGAAGGGGAACCGTGAACAGGAAATCAGTACCATTTCTCGAAGCATCAAGTCCATTGCCAAAGAATTGGATGTGCCTATCATTGCGTTGTCGCAGCTGAGTCGTTCTGTTGAAACACGTGGTGGAGATAAGCGTCCAATGCTTTCCGACCTTCGTGAATCGGGTGCGATTGAGCAGGATGCGGATATCGTTTGTTTCATTTATCGTCCGGAATATTACGGGATCACCGAAGATGAAAAAGGTCAGTCCTTACTTGGTGTCGGCGAAATTATTATTGCCAAACACCGTAACGGTTCACTCGAAACAGTTCCGCTGCGTTTCATCCCTCAGTTTGCAAAATTCGATAATCTGGAGACTTTCCATTTTGAGGATAATTACTCTGCCAACAACATGCAACCCAATACCGATTTTGAAGGCCACTCAGGTGGTGGGGCAATCAATCCGCCTCAATCTATGATACGCGCTTCGAAAATGGATCAGCTCAACGACGATGATGATATTGGTTTTGGTCCGATCAAACCCGGTGGCGGCTACGAAGAAGATCCTTTCTGATGGAATACGATTCTGGCAAGGTTTTCGTTATATACCTTAAATGAAACATCAGCTCAACGCTAAGCGGGAAAAATGAAAATAGTTTCAACATACCATCATCAGTTAACCGAATCAAATCTTTCGGTTGTTCGTCGGTGCTCACCATTCACCATTTACTTTTCACTTTTCACCTTCTTTTTACTTTCATTTAATTCCGTTAAAGCCAATTATCTGCTTCTCCCAATGGATAATGTGCAGAAGAATCATTTGAAATCGTACGGAATTGCATATTGGGTGTTGCTGGGTAATGTTGAACTCGAATGGTTATTGAATTACCGTGGAGGAAGTTTTTTAATTCCGTTTTACAAAACCATACAGGAAGAATGTGTGATCAGAGGGGTGAGTTATGAGGTGATCACTGATGCAAGAGCTCAATCGATCAGACTTGAAATTGGTGATCCGGAAGTGAATATGGAAGTGGTGAAAATGGAAAAAGCACCAAAGATTGCAGTTTACGCACCTAAAGGACATCAACCTTGGGATGATGCTGTGACCATGGTGATGACTTATGCTGAAATTCCCTATGATCAGATCTACGATTCGGCAGTGGTAACCGGCGCATTGGTAAAATACGATTGGTTGCATTTGCACCACGAAGATTTTACCGGTCAGTATGGAAAGTTTTACAATTCGTACCGCAATGCAGCATGGTACCAGCAACAAGTGCGACAAACTGAAGCAATGGCAAAATTTCTGGGTTTTGCGAAGGTTTCTGAACTCAAATTAGGTGTTGCGCTTCGCATAAAGGAATATGTTGCAGGTGGCGGATTTTTATTTACCATGTGTTCGGGAACCGATTCCTACGATATTGCACTATCAGCAGAAGGAGTAGATATTTGCGGTCCGATGTACGACGGTGATCCGCTTGATCCCAAGGCACAGTCGAAAATTGATTTTAACCGGACATTTGCATTCGAGAATTACCATCTCACAATAGATCCGCTTGTTTATGAATTCTCGGATATCGACGGATCGCAATTGCACAATCTTCCCGAGAACCAGGATGTATTTACGCTTTTTGATTTTTCTGCAAAATGGGATATTGTTCCAACCATGTTATGCCAGAATCACACGCAAGTTATTAAAGGCTTTATGGGACAAACAACCGATTTTGTAAAGAAGTACATCAAGAGTAGTGTTACGGTGATGGGAGAAAGTAAGCAGTTTGGAACGGCAAGATATATTCACAGCACATTCGGTAAAGGCACCTGGACCTT
>JBKBUQ010000126.1:0-8983 GCA_046289975.1 Flavobacteriales bacterium
TCTTATTACCGTCATGGTTTTATTGCTCGCGAAGAATTTGGGGATAATACCATTCAGGGTGAAGATTATGTATTTAATCTGCAAGGTTGGTTAAAAGGTGTAAATTCAAATGTACTTGATTCATTACGTGATCCCGGAAATGATGGATGGTTTGATCCATCAAATCCAAATCAATATTTTGGAAAAGATGTTTTTGGATATTCCTTAAGTTATTTTAACAATGACTATGCTTCTATTGACCCTTCAAAAAGCGGCTCTAATAGTTTCCTTGCAGATTTGAACGGAAGTGATATTGAGTTGTACAGTAATTACCTGTTTGACGGGAATATTTCAAGTATGATAACTTCCATTACCAATCCAACAACAAAAGAAAAACTCCCAATGGGAACCAGTTATAAATACGACCAACTAAACAGAATTTTGGAATCCCGTAGTTTTTCTAATTTAGAATTGCAGCAAGGTAGTCCTGATTTTAATACGTGGGGAAATACCGGCAGTTTTGTAAATAAATACTTTAACCAATTCAGTTATGATGCTAATGGAAATATTCTCACTCAGAAAAGACATGACGATGCCGGAGTTCAGATAGATAATTTGACTTATAATTATAACGTTCAAGTAGGTGGTAAATTACAAAACAGGCTTTACCATTTGAATGATACGGTTTCTGTTGGAACTTTTTCAGATGATATTGACGATATGGGAATGTTTAACTCATCTGCCAATACAATTAACACAGCGAACAATTATGGTTATGATGAAATTGGACAACTTATTAGAGATGATCAGGAAGAAATCGCAGAAATAAAGTGGAGAGTTGATGGAAGGGTAAGTGAAATAATTCGGGTCAATGGTTCTTCAAAGAAAAATCTCAAGTTTGATTATAATGCTGCCGGACGTAGAATAGCCAAACATATTTATACTTCAAATGGTGATTGGATAAAATCAACCTACTACGTTACAGATGCGTCTAATAAAGCAATAGCTGTATACGAACATTCGATCAACGACACTATTATAAACTATAATTTGAAAGAAAATCATATTTACGGATATGACTTAATAGGTATGCGATTGGATACATTGGAAATGATCGGTGCAACAATGAATTCTTCAACATTTTATAGAACTCTTAGAAAGAAAAATTACTATATGAAAAACCATTTAGGGAATAATCTTTCCGTTGTTTCTGATGTAAAAATTCCAATTGATATAAATACGGATTTGGTTGTGGATGGCTATGAAGCCCACCTTGTAGCAAGTATGGACTATAGCCCATTCGGGGTAATTCTTAAAAATCGAAATTTCAATAGTTCCAAAATACGCCACGGATTTCAGTTGCAGGAACGTGACGATGAAATTAAAGGCGAAGGGAACAGTATTGATTTTGAAAACAGAATGATGGACACAAGGGTTGGAAGATTTTTAAGTATGGATATGCTTAAACGAAATTATTCTTATTTGTCTCCATATTCATTTGCGGAAAACATGCCGATACAATTTATTGAACTTAAAGGAATGCAAACGGATATTGATGCTGCAAGAAAGAAAAATTTGGAAGCGGCAAAAAAATCATTTGAAATGCAGCAAAAGGAATATCAAGATAAAAAGGCAACATTTAATCAAAATAGACAAGGGATAAATCCACAGGGCAATACGCCAACATTCCCTGAGATTCCTGCTGTACCAGGTAATTGGAGAGGAATGATAACTGATGACAGAAATGATTATGCCGATCCGCAATCCAAAGTCTTTTATGCTCCAAATGGGCAGCAAGGTGGCTCAAAAGGTTCCTATATCAGGGTGTTTCCTGATATTCAGGTGATGCCTGTTCCTGCTGGGCAAGCTGTAAATAATCCTCAAGTTCAAACATGGAATGTAACAAACCCTCAAAATACAGTTCCACAAACTGTAAATACAATTACAACGAGAGTTCCAATTCCTGCTGATGCAAATACGCAAACACAACCCGATGCCAATGGCGTATTTCAGGTACAAACTACTCAAGTTACCACAATTACACTTCAAACCGGTAACGCAGCCGATATGGCTCGACTGGGGGTGGTCGCAAACACATTGCAAAATCAACTACGCGGGACAGCGGCAGCACCCGGTCAGAACCCTACCGTTAATGTAGTTGTACAATTTGTTCCAGGATTGGTTGTACCGCCTGATCAAAATGGGGTGTCAACTGCTAACGATTTTCAGATAGTTGTGAATGTGAATAATATAACTCAACCCATGCAAAATCAACAAACCGCAGTGTATCCCGATGGTACTACTGCACCTGCAACCGGTGAGACACCCGGAGGTGGTACTGAACTTTATAAAAACTAATAATTTTATTATGAAAAAAATACTTTTTATTTACTTGGTTTTTATTCTGGCATCGTGTGGCTCAAATGGATCAGAAAAAATATCAGAGGGTCATTCGGATAATGGAAAAGCTAAAATTGATTCAACAGAATTTAGTATTGAATTTCCTGTATCTGAAAAATATACGATTTCAGCCAAAAAAGATACATTATTTCAGTTAAAATCTGGTAAAATTATTTACTTCCCAAAGGATGCATTTGAAACAAATGGAAAAACATCGGAACAAATTAATATTACAATTACTGATATTAGTTCTGTTTCAGATATAATAAAAATGGGTCTTTCAACCAACTCCGATTCTTCGACCATCGAAACTAATGGAATGTTGAAAATTGAAGCCAAGCAAGAAGGTACAGATGAACTTTGTATGTTAAAGAAAAATTATGTTTTAGGGTTTCCTGTTAGAAGGGATGAAAATACTAAAATTGAATTAACTTCTAATTACATTATTTTTAACGGTGTTAACGAATCTGAAGGAAAAACTTCATGGAAAACACAAGAACGAAAAAATGAACTTTTAGAAAAGACAATTCGTGCTATAGATTATTCTATCGTTATTGCAGTAGAGGATACCGGAAAATATAATCAACCCGATTACCTAACTATTTCCAGCAACAACATGGGATTTAGAAAATATTTTGGAAATGAGTTTCAAAAAAGAACCAAAAATTTTAAGAAATCCATTTTAGAATCTGAATGTAACCATCTTGGTAAAAACGGAATTAATGCTGAGGTCGTAGTAAAAAAGGATGGTTCACTTTTATTCAAGAATTTTAATTATGGCAACTTTAAACATAAAGAAATTCAAAATATTGTAGCGAGTATCATTAAAGATTGCCCTAAAGTCATACCATTTTATCATGATGGTAAACCAAGAGATAATCAAATTGGAATTTGGATTGGCGTAAAAAATGAATATACAGCCGGAACAATGGAAGAATTCAAATCGAAATTCAAACAGAAACTAAAGTTTCAAGAAAAAAATGGACAACCCGTTATATCAAAGGATGAGTTGGATTATATGCTTTTTGAGTCCAACTCACTTGGCTGGATCAATTGTGATCGCTTCATCAATTTTAAGAAAGAAGACTGCTTGAATTTTATGGCCAGTCTGTCCGATCAAAATGAGTTTGATAAGGTCGTTCCTTATTTTGTTTTTACCCGTATCAAATCAGCTATGCAGTTTTATCCCGATCAAAAGGGAAATTATTCCATACCGAATATTCCCATTGGTGAAAAAGGTTATGTAATGGCTTTAGGCTATAAAGGAGACAAAATCTATTTCTTTGAACGCGAGTGTACCATTGGTAAATCGACATTTGAATTTAAAATTGAGGAACCACTTAATGCTAATTCATTTGATAGAATTGATAAGTTATGGAATTGTGACTATGGTGGGAGGCCGCTGCTATGATTGCATTTTCTTTTGGAAGAATAAAAACCATAAACGTATTAATGTTGTTGGTTTTTATTATTTCCTGTGGTGATAGTAGAATTAAGAATAATAGCGGGAGTAAAGATCTCGTTGAAATGATTGATTTGAATTGTACAGGTGAGATAATTTCTGATTCCAGTATTTATGGGAGCAAATATGAAATAGTTATCAATGATCAAGATTCCATGATGATTAATAGCTTTCATGTTCCATACTATTTCTCAAGTAGTTTAAAAGATAAAATTAATAATGATACTGTTCAGGTTGAACTTAATCCGTCAAAACATATAATTCTCGGACAAGAATTAGAGGAGTTATGGTATGTCAATAAATGTGACCAATATAAATATCTGAATAATTTATATATCAAGGTTAAAAAAAATAGTAACTATCATAAATTGAGAGAGGAAATGAAGTATGACAAACTCATTTGGGCAAAAATTGTTCTTTCTTTTGAAAATGACAAACTAATTCTTCAAATTATCGATTAATGCAATCATCAGTTTCACTTAAAAAGCAACAAATTTGAATTTTATACGGATCAAATATTTATGGAAAAGTGGAATAGGAGTTTTTATATTTATTCCGTTCTTTCTTTTATGTAATTCCGTTTCCGCTCAAATTGCAATTAACAGTGTTTCTAATAACAGTGAAGTAACTTCGCTAATTAATAAGTGCTACAAGAAGAAAATAAAAAATAAAATACTCAGGGATGGGAAACCTATTTTAATTGTCGATACTACTCAAAAAATATCCGCGTATCATTTCATTTCCGGAACGGAATTTTTCCCCGTAGGCTTTCCTGATTCTATAAAAAAAGCTTGGTTAGAAAGAGAGCAGGTAAAAAACTATTCAAGTTATTCAGATACATGTCCGGGTTTATTTTGTTTTTTTTCCGATGAGGCAGAGGGATATCAAATAGCAGAAATATTTTTGGTAACAAATAAATCAAAATATTATCGCGGTAATAAATGCTCTTTTATTTCAGGCTCGACAAGAATACAGATTTTGATTCATCGTGGCAAAATAATTAAAGTTATTTCACTAAAGAAGCCTAATAAATGTTATTTGTATTAATTACCTAAATTATCAAAATCAGAAATAAAATAATATGAAATCAATTTTAACAGTTACATTTTTTGCAATAGCAACGCATATTTGTTTTGCTCAAACTAATTTCACCTTTTCCAAAAGCGAGCCGTTGCTCCCAAAGAACTCGTGGCCAAAAATGTTCTTCGGATGTATTGGTGATAACTTTTACTTTGTTGAGAGTATTAAGGAATCTAAGGGTGATAATCTAACAATATTGGATAAGGAGATGAAAGTAACGGTTTCAGAACCGCTGGTTGCCAATAATGCGAATAAACAAATCATTAAACCGTTAATTCTGTGGAATAAAATTTATATGTTGAGCCTGCTAAGTGAGAAAGGCACGGAACAAACTTCTGTTCATTTGGAGGAGTATGACGCGGCTACTTTAAAATACCTTGATAAAAACACAGAGATTCTTAACGAAGGGTTTAAAACAAAATATTTTACTGATGCGGGTCAATATGCAGCCAACTGGCATTTTACAGTATCCCCGGATTCATCGAAGATTGCTTTTTTATTTTACAAAAAAGAAATTGCTTACGTAACTGTTTTGGATAAGGAACTTAAACAAGTTTGGAGTAATTCGGTTTCGCTTGATAAGAACCGCATTTCGGCATCAGTTTCTTCAGTCAAACTTCTGAATAACGGAGAAGTATTTTTGCTTTTTTCGCAGGCAAAGGGGAATGATGGTATTGATTATACACTCTATTGCGTCACTAATAATGGTGGTAGTGTAAAGTCGAAAGACATTCCAATGGACAATCAACTTTTTGAATGTGCATTATTTGTTTCAAAAGATTCAAAACCATATCTCACCGGCATGTATAAAAAATTGGGATTGCAAAAGCCGGAAGGAATCTTTTATCATGAAATTGATATGAAAACGGCTGGTTTTGCAAAGGAAAATAAATATAAAATCACAAGTCCAATCTGGCCAGAAAGACTCTCTCAAAAACAAAGAGCAAAAGCAAAAGATGAAGATTTCAAAAGCGTTAAAGACCTTGATAAATACCGTCACAAAATAGAAATCATTGAATTAAGCAGCGGAGAGTATTATTTTATTATTGAACAATACAAACGAAATCATGCTGCTTCTGCCAATGATGTTGATTATAGCTACGATAATGTTTATGTATGTTATGTCAATTCTCAAACGGGTAAAAGCTGGGATCACCTGCTTGCAAAATCAATTCGGACAAATGTACTTTCAAAAGTTTCTTACATAAGCTATGAAAACAATGGTGATCTTTATCTTATATATAATGATCGTTTGGAAAATCTGGATAAAACAAAAGACACAGAAATCAGTGAGTATTTTTATGTGAAGCCTCAACATAATTTGAAAATCTTTTATGCCAAATATAACAAGGAAGGTTTTGTGGAAAAGAAACAATTTGATGCACCGGACTATAATGGAGTAGTTAGGGGCTATAAAACATTATCTGCCGATGGTAAGTCAGAATACATTTTGTTAACAAGAGGGACTTATAATATATGGGAATCAACCAATGCTATTTGGCGGATTTCAGTGGAGTGATGTTTTTATGGAAGAAGAAGTATTTAAAATTCATTGCAATAAATGTGGAACTGTAACTATCCATAAGGTTTTTATTGCTCATACTGATCGTCAAATTATTCATGAGATAATTGATTATCGAAATGTTGATTTTTGGGAAGATACAACGGCAGTAGTTTATCGTTGCGGAGGGTGTGGAGAATTTCTTTTCAAAAAGTATAAGATATGGTCTGAAGATGTTCCAGACTTTCCTGAGAAGGATATTGTTTTGTTACCAGAAAGAAATGTACCAATATTGAAAACACCCGACCGATATTCTCATGTACCTATTCATATAATCTCGCTGTATCGTGAAATTATTGATGCTACTGTAAAGCAAATGGTTATTCTATGTTCAGCCGGAATAAGGACAATTATTGAAGCAATTTGTAATGACAAAAAAATTAAGGGAGGCACAATAGAAGAAAAATTCACTGAAGGATTACGCGGGAAAATTATGGGATTGTGCGAACATGGGTATTTAACTCAAAAACACGCTGAGAGTCTTTTGCATCATAAATTTATTGGCGATAAGGCGTTGCACGAATTGAAAAACCCAACTCAGAAAGAATTAGTAGCTGCGATTGATATTATCGCACATACGCTGGACGCGGTTTATGAGCTGGATAACAAAGTGAATTCTTGGAATGAAGTAAATTTAAATAAACAGAACCAAACAAAATGAATTCTGAAAACACATATAAAATACCACTTACAGAAAAATCACGAATTAACTTCGAATTGAAATACAGTTTTTCCTTTATAAAAGTTCTTAAGATTCAGGCTGATTCATTGATGAATTTACCGGATAATGAGTGGATAGAACAACTATACAAAGTGAATTTGGTGTTCATATATACAGATAAACAAGGGTTAACGAGAACAATTCCTTACAATTTAGGGGCGCAAATTACCCCTTACCATATGAGGCCGATAATTGAGTTTAATTTGATCGTTCCAGAGGAAAATAAATCAAACATGACATCTTTTGGTAATTTCGTAAATGAATTGTCAATTATACTTCAAAATTCTCCGGGTAACGAATTACCTCAAATATCGCTTAGCCTTTTTATTGAAACTTCACCCGGTGTTGTAAGAAAAGACTTATGAGTGTCGCCAAGCGAATATTTTTTCATTTTTTAGAATGGTTTTTCGTCATTTCAACCTTGGCATTAATTACAATTTCAGTTTTGGGTTTTATTCTGATACAAATTGATTGCTTCTCACTTCCAATTAATTGGGGAATTAATGGTCTTCAATTTTACTTAAAGCAGTTTGAACCAATTAGTACGTCACTTGGTGCAAGTTTGGCATTAATTGGAGGGTATTTTTTACTTGAACAGGTAAGGTTAATGCTTTACTCAAACATGATAAATGAATTTAATCAGTGGGATGCTGATTTCAAAAGGGTAATAGAAAATATTAGAACTGAAAACCCAGCTATGGCAAATTATTTTACAGACATATCAAAACGAATTTATAAGTATTTATATGTACGTGAGTTTTTAATTTTCAAAAGGCTTTCTTTAAGGAAATTTTATTGGAAATTCATCAAATTTCGAGTTGAAGATTTTGAGAAGAATTCAAAAGGATTTTTGGACGAGAATAATAAAATCTATTCAAATGGTCAAAATCCATATTCTATTAAGCAACTAAAAACTATCTGTGATTATATTTTTAAAGCCAGTCCAAATAGAGAAGTTCTTGTAGAAAAAATGGGTACATTATTTAATACAAGATTTAACAAGAAATTTAAAGAAATTGAAAAAGCAAAGGAATATCCGTCACAACCGAAAACCCCAAGCACCGATTAAACAATAATTTTAGTAGTAATGAATGACATAGAGAGATTGAAGAAATACAAACTTCAAACGAACAAATTATATTCCGCTTATGGAAAATTTGCTGTCGAGTTTGAACAAATGTGCGAGTCTATAAGGCATTGTTTAATTTTTACACTTCATTCATCTGGTCTTAAAGAACAAAAATTTGCACGGATATTACTTGCAGATCAAACCGCAAGCCCTCTTATTTCAAAGCTGACAGCTTTTGTTGCGGAGGTATATTCAAAAGAGCCAGACAAGGTGAAATACCTTCAACCCCTGTTCAAATTCTGCATTGATATTAATGAAAAGAGAAATGAAATAATTCATGGAACATGGTACATTGGCTGGGCAAGTGCAGAACAAACAGATTTTAGCCGAGCCAACGGAGCAAAAGATAAAATCACAAAAAAGGGAATAAGAAATGATGGGCTTGATTTTTCAGTCGCTGAATTCCATGAGTTGTCTGAGAAAATAATTAAGGCTAATGAAATGATAAGAAGGTTATCGGTATGTATTACTCGTGGCGCGGATTTGAAAAAGAATGTTGTTATA
This sequence comes from Flavobacteriales bacterium, assembly GCA_046289975.1. Classification (GTDB taxonomy): domain Bacteria; phylum Bacteroidota; class Bacteroidia; order Flavobacteriales_D; family UBA2798; genus UBA2798. The sequence goes on from JBKBUQ010000126.1 coordinate 8,837, forward strand.
GAGAAATTGAAATAATAAAGACAATTTAGCCCAAGTCCCGGAAAATCCTACCTTTGCCCCGGTACTTTGAAAATAAAGGTAATTAACGCTAAATTTTACCGTCAATTACGATAAAATCTTGTAGGCTTAAGGTCGACAATGTTGGCA
>JBKBUQ010000127.1:0-8880 GCA_046289975.1 Flavobacteriales bacterium
TTCAATTGGAGTAAGCGGAGGAAATACAGCTACACCAACGCTCTCTCCGCAGATGTCTACAACGTATTCAGTTATTGCTATAGATACTAACGGATGTGCCGACACACAAACTGTACATGTACATGTGCAGCAATTTGTAAATGCAGGGTTGAATGCTGTGTTCACTCCTTGCTCAATTCCTGTTCAGGTGAGTTTTATCAATGAAAGTGCAAATGCCGTTCAGTATTTCTGGGATTTTGGAAATGGTATGACCTCCGTTCAGCCGGATGCGCAAATTACCTATACAAATCCCGGTTATTACGATATCACTATTGTGGCTATCGATCCTGCTACCTGTAACGGATCAGATACAGCAAGTATGCAAATCTATCTCCCGCCTCCTGCTGTTATTACTGTTACAGGGACTGATACCATTTGCTCCAATCAGGAAGCGCAGTTGTTTGTTAGCGGTGCAGAATCGTACACCTGGTTTCCTCCTTTCGATATCAATGATCCTACACTTCCTGATCCCTGGGTTGGTCCTGATTTTACCACGACATACGGCGTCATCGGAATTGATACCAATGGTTGCGCAGACACAGGGTATGTTACTGTAAATGTTTTTCCACCCACTTCTATTGATGCCGGATCAAACATCATTCTCGATATTGGTGATGCGCCGGTATTGAATCCTTCTCTTCCGTCGAGTGGAACATTTTTCTGGTCGCCTTCTACCGGATTGAGTTGTACCGATTGTCAGAATCCTGTAGCTACACCCGATTTTAATCAGTGGTACTATTTAACATATACCGATTTGTACGGTTGCACCTATGTCGATTCACTGCAAGTGTTGGTTACGCCTTCTGTTTTTATTCCCAATGCATTTTCTCCCAATGACGATGCACATAACAATGTGTTTTATCCGATTGTACGCAATCTTGCTACTTACGAGTTCTGGATCTTCAATCGCTGGGGAGAAGTTATTTTTCACACCACCGATCAAAACGAAGGCTGGAACGGAAGACACAAAAACAATGTGATGTGTCCGAACGATGTGTATGTTTGGAAGATCAAATACACCGATTACATCCAGCCTGATGAAGAACGGGTGAAAATCGGGCATGTGACTTTGGTGAAGTAGGGGTGAATTGTATAATCAGTGAATAGTAAACAGTGAACAGTGATAAGTAAGACATTGTGTGTGAGATGGATCCGGATGATGATGGTTCCGGTTTTTTTATTGTTGTTTGTTTTTTCCGGGCAGGCACAACGTGATTTGTTGGAGCGTGCTGATTCAATCTATTATTCAAATCCTGATTCCTCATTTTCTTTAAGCGTGAAGGCAGAAAAACTCGCTTTGTTGATGCAGGACAAAGAAATGATTGCACATGCTGAATTGAACAAGGCGAGGTATTTTTTGCTTAAGACGCGTTACGAAGAAGCCAACACCGAACTGGATAAAGCCAAAGAATATTATGAACGCAGCAATAACCTGAGTGGTCAGGCGAAAGTTTATAAGTTGCGGGCAATTCTTTACGGACGATTAAACAATGCGGAAGCGGAAACGCGTGCATTAAAGGAATCCATTCGCTTGTACGAAGAGGCTAATGATCATCCCGGACTGATCAATGCATTGCTTAATTATTCGAACGATGCCATGCGGAAAAAGGATGAAAAAAACGCGCTCTGGGCTTTGGAGGAATTGAATAATCTGGAAAGCTGGATGCGTCCTGTCGATCATTATTTTCTTTACCAGAACAACGGAACGTTTGCATTACTAAAAGGTGATTTCAACGGAGCTATTTCCTGGTACGAACAAGCGCGCGATGTGGCGGTGGATGAAAAGATGAACGATAGTTATGCCACCATAACTATGTTAATGGGTAAAGCTTACGCTAAGGCTATGCGCAAAAAGGAGGCAGAAAAATTATTATTGGAGAGTTTATCATTCAGCAGAAAGCATCACCTCGATTTCGAACGCTTTGAAGCGCTCGAAGAATTGGTTGGTTTTTACAGTGAGAGTAACGATTTCCGTAGTGCATTCAGGTTTCAGTCGGAGTTAAATTCCTTACGCGACACCTTGTACAATCTTGAACGGGTAAACCGCATCAATGAACTGGAGAAAAAAGTGTTGCTTACGAAAAAAGAAACCCAGTTGGCCGAAACAAATGTGGAGCTTACCGAAGAAAAACTACGCGGTGCCGATGCACGTATGCAGATTGGTGTATTATGGTTTTCAGTGCTTTTTATTTTGGTCATTGCCGGATTGAGTCTGTGGATGTTTTTCAAGACGCGCTCGCTGAAGAATAAAATCCTGCTACAGTCGAAAGAATTGCAACTCAAACACGAAGAAGTAAGTGAAGCTTATCGCAACATTACCGACAGTATCCGTTACGCCAAACGCATTCAGGATGCCATTCTTCCACCGAATAAACTGGTAAAGGAATTTTTGGATGATTCATTTATTCTTTACAAGCCCAAGGATATTGTTGCAGGTGATTTTTACTGGCTCGAATCGGTTCAGAAAATAAATGGTGGTCGTAAAATTATGTTCGCATGTTGCGATTGCACCGGTCATGGCGTGCCTGGCGCGATGGTAAGTGTGTTAGGTCATAATGCTCTCAACCGAGCAGTGCGCGAATTTGGTTTGCAAATGCCGAATGAAATTCTCAACAAGGTGAATGATTTGGTGGAAGAAACCTTTTCCAATAGTGAGAATGAAGTCGCCGACGGAATGGATGTTTCGATGTGTGTTTTAGATGAAGAAGAAAATAAATTGTTTTTTGCCGGTGCTAATAATCCGTTATGGATAATCAGAAAGGGAGAACTAATCGAATATCCGGCCGATAAACAACCCATTGGTAAATTCGAACATAAACACGACTTTACCTTACATACAGTCGATTTACTGGATGGCGATACCATTTATATTTTCTCGGATGGTTTTGCCGATCAGTTTGGTGGTGAGAACGGAAAAAAAATGAAGTATTCACGCTTTAAGGAGTTATTACTCACCGGACATTTCTTCAGCATGCCTGAACAGCGTCAACGCCTCAATGTTGAATTCGAAAAATGGAAAGGCGATCTGGAACAGTTGGATGATGTTTGTGTAATCGGTGTGCGGGTTTGATTTTTCACCACTAAGGCACTATGAGCACTAAGAAATACTAAGGTTTTAACCGCGAAGGGAAGGAGGGAGGAAGAAATTGTACACAAGGTTTATTGTGAGAATTGCTGTTCACTTTTCACCGCTCACCGTTCACCTTTTACCATTCACCGCTCACCTTTCACCAAAATCTTCCCGTTTCATCCCCAGCCACTCCAGTGCAGATCCACTCAGCATCATTTCTTTTTCGGTGTCATTGTATTTCGATTCGCGGATGAGTTTGCCGGGTTCGAGTTCTCCGAGAGGAAAGGGGTAATCGGTGCCCATGGCGATCTTTTCTACGCCGAATATGTCTACAACCACATCGAGCATTTTGGAATCGTGCACCAATGAATCGATCCAGAATTTTTTGAGGTAATTTTTTGGAGGAACAGGATTGTCGATGGCGCATAAATCCGGACGCACAACGAAACCGTGTTGTATTCTGCCGAGTGTTGCAGGAAATGATCCTCCTCCATGTGCAAAGGCAACGCGCAGGTTAGGTAAACGCTCAAATATTCCACCGAAAATGAGGGAACAAATGGCGCGTGATGTTTCCGCAGGCATGCCTACCAGCCAAGGTAGCCAGTAGCGTTGAATCTGTGATTCACCCATCATGTCCCAGGGATGAATGAATACGCACATATCGAGTTCCTGGCAGGCTTCAAAAATGGGGAAGAACTGCGGCTCGCTCAGATTTAATCCGTTGATGTTGGTGCCGATCTGAATGCCTTTTAATCCGATTTCCCTGCAGCGCTTCAGTTCCTGAATAGAAAGTGCAGTGTCTTGCATTGGAAGCGTTCCTAATCCTGCAAAACGATGCGGATAACGTTTAACTACATCGGCAATATGATCGTTCAGAAAAACGGATGTTTCCAGGCAGTGTTCTGCCGGGGCCCAGTAATGAAACATCACGGGTACAGTAGAGAGCACCTGAACGTCTACCGTCTGATGATCGCATTCTTTCATGCGTGTTTCTGCACTCCAGCAGTTGTCTTCTACTTCACGGAAAAATTTATCGTCTTTCATCATGCGCGCACAACAAGGTTTGTGGTGCTCAAGATGAATGAACCCGCCATAACCAAAACGCTCTTTCCAATTGGGGATGTGCTCCGGTAAAATGTGGGTGTGAATGTCGATGGTAAAAAATTTCGCCACGGTTATACGTCCTTATCCACAAAGCGTTCATCCACTTCCATCACATGCCCGCAGTTCTTGCAGGTGCGAAGATCTTCCGACATGTAAAACTCACGAAACGTAGGAAGAAAATCTTTTTCAATGCTCTTCATCACAAAACGTTTGTCGTAGAGCTTGTGATTGCATTTGTCGCAGAACCATAACAAACCATCTTTCTCTTCTCCGCGGCGCTTGCGCTCGATGACGAGTCCGATGGTATTGGCCGGACGAATGGGCGAATGAGGAATATTAGGAGGAAGCAAAAAGATATCACCTTCCTTGATCTGTACTTCAACAGCCTTTCCATCTACCTGCACTTTCACGGTCATGTCACCTTCGATCTGGTAAAAGAATTCTTCACTCTCGTTGAGGTGATAATCCTTGCGGGCATTCGGACCACCTACCACCATCACGATGAATTCGGTATCGGTGTAGATCACCTTGTTGTTGACCGGCGGTTTGAGCAGATGGCGGTTATCTTCGATCCACTGCTTGAAATTGAAAGGGAGAATGAGGCTCATGGTGAGGAAAGTTGATGGCTTAAAAATAGCAATTCTTCTCCTTTCTGCACTAGGGGAAAAACAGACAGATAACACAGTGATAATGCTCTAATTCACTGATGGATATACCCTCAGCATGGAAAATAGGGGGGAAGCCCGTACATTCGCTGAAAACAACAGCACATGAATCTTGATCTCAGCGGAAAGAAAGCCATCGTTTGCGGAAGTACCGAAGGCATCGGAAAAGCATCGGCCATTGAACTGGCACAACTTGGTGCTTCGGTCATTCTGGTTGCACGCAACGAAGATAAACTGGTGCGTACCTGCAAGGAACTCGATACGTCCAAAGGACAAGAACACCATTACATCGTTGCCGATTTCGATTTCGCTCCCGAATTGAAAATGCGCGTGGAAGAATACATCAGCGAAACAGGACCAGTACAAATTCTCGTCAACAACACCGGCGGACCGGCAGGTGGACCGATCATCCATGCGAAGACGGAAGAATTTCTGCACACCTTCAATGCACATCTCATCTGCAATCACATCCTCGTGCAAGCAGTTGTTCCTGGTATGAAAGAAAGCGGTTACGGACGCATCATCAATATCATTTCCACCTCGGTAAAGCAACCCTTGCCCGGACTCGGTGTTTCCAATACCATTCGTGCTGCCGTTGCCAATTGGTCCAAGACACTCGCCGGTGAACTCGGTGCCTTCAATATCACAGTGAACAATGTGCTTCCCGGAGCAACAATGACACAACGTTTGCAATCCATCGCCGAGAAGAAAGCAACCGCCACCGGAAAAAGCGTGGAAGAAATTCTCTCACACATGGCCGCGGAAGTCCCAATGGCACGCGTTGGACAAGCGCACGAAATCGCCGCTGCAGTAGCTTTCCTGGCTTCACCCGCTGCTTCCTACATCAACGGGATCAATGTACCGGTAGATGGCGGACGGACGGGGAATCTTTAATTAATTTCCAATTTCCAATTATCCAATTTCCAATTACCAATGGGCCTACAAGTCCCGACCGAACTGCAAGGGAGCGTCGGGATCACCGTTCACCCCAGATTTACTTCAATTCAAACTTCAACGACGTTTTATACCTGACATTTACTTTTTGTCCGCGTTGTTCGCCGGGAGTTAGTTTGGGAAGAAGACTAACAACACGTTTCGCTTCTCTATCGATAGAAGGAAACACGCTGCGTTCAATTTTGATGTCTTCCATTTCTCCGCTTTTGTTAATACGGAAACTGATCTCTACTGTTCCGGAAGCATCTGCCATTACTGCATCTTTCGGATAGCGGATATCTTTTTGCATTTTTTTCTGCAAGAAAACACGTGTACACTGAAAACGCTCAAGACTGGTTGGGTAATGCGCGCATTCTGCACAATAGGGCATTTCTTCTACAATAGTAAACTCACCTTCAATGATTGGTTCTGCATTTCCACCACCTAAATCGGTGAGAACAACAGAATCACCGTCCATTCCGAGGAGGGATTGATTGGGGTCGACAGCATTGGTAGTAGTTGCAATGCTCGTAGCAACTGCTGCGCTGGTATTCGAAGAGCGGGTGTTGTTGGTGCGCTCGCGTTCTTGCGGAGGTTGTACTTTTGGTTTTTCGGGCTGCTCATAAATAGGAATTTCTATATCTACGATTTCTCCGGGAACAGCAGTAAAAAGTTGCTCCTGTTTGGAGAACTGAGTGTATTCAAAAGCCGACAAAGTGATGGCACCGGCAATGAGTAATCCGATCTGAAAGAATCCGCTGCGCTGTTTGTTGATGTCGGCGTGTTGTGCTTTTTTGGTTTCCATGGCAGAGAGGGTTTAGAAGGTTCAACGTGAAAGAGAAACTGCTTTTGTAACGAACCTATTGCCCGGAAGGGTGGGGGATTGAGTAAATGGTAGGGATGAGGGAGGGAACGGGGAGGAAAGTGACAAAGATCGTTGACCGAGCAAAAGCTCATTTACGGTGAATCAAAGAAGGTGTTTAGACGAGAAAGAGGCTTTCTGCGCTAAGGCATTCCTCTTTGCTAGGACTATACATAACACTTTTTTTGTGGGGTAATTTCCAATGGTCCGATCTTACCAAAGATGTTCGCTACCGTCAAAGTTTAAGAATTTACCACTATCAGCAATTGAAACTTTTGAAACGATGTTAGTCAGAATATTTGTTACAGCTTGTTCTGATGTATATTGAGCTTTTTGTCCGCCCATGTCGGTTTGAACCCAACCTGGATTTACGTTGATGCAAATGATATTTTCTTGTTTCAATTCATTTGCCAAAGACTTATTCAAAACATTCAACAAGTTTTTGCTACCAACATAACCATAGTGTCCACCAAAGGTCAAGTTAGTTACAGAACCTAACCAACTTGAAATATTTATTACCATTGGCTTTTCACTTTTAACAAGTAGTTGCCTGAAGTGTTTTACTATTAAAAGCGGTGCAATACTATTAATGTGTATCACATCTAACATTTCTTTTGCATCAAGGTCTTTCAGGTAAAATGCTTTTGCCATTCTTGATTTGTCCGCATAATCCTTTGGATTTATTCCTGCATTGTTTACTATCATGTCAATGCGTCCAAACATTTCTTTTGTCCAATTAGCAATTTCTTCAATTTGCTTTTCGTTTGTAACTTCTAATGCCTTCGGATAAATAACTAATTCCTGTTCATTCAAAAGTTCGGCTGCTTCTTTAGCTTTTTTTAAATCTCTTGCAGTTAGAATTACTTTGTAACCTTGGTTTCCAAGTTGTTTACACCACTCAAAACCAAGTCCTTTGTATGCACCTGTAACTAACGCTATTTTCATGTGTATTTTATTAATTTATTTAGGTCACATGGAATTCGCCACATGATAGATAATGTTTAATAAAAATGATGCAGCTCATTTCATCGCTTCAATAATTTAAAACCAATTTCTCTTCCTTGCCCCTGAAACATAGCAAGGTTAATCCAAAACCAAGCAAATTGCTCCATCAGTTCAAATTTGTCATTACCACCAATATAATAGCAGTCTGCAAAACCAGCGTCTTTGGCTAATTGAATGGCCGCTTGTTTTCCTTTATCACTATCTCCTGCTACAAATAAATCCAGAGCAATATTTCCATAATTAGAATTTTGAATATTGTTGAAGCCGGTTGTATTAAAGCACTTTACAACATCTTTAGTTTCGGTGTTATCCAAAATTGCATCAGTTGTATGTTTATATCCTTGCGGTCCTCTACCCATCACTATATTCATCGCATCAATAATGATTTTGCCGCTTGTATCCCCTAAACTTTTGGCTACTTCAACGGCTGCGGTTGCTGGTGTGGCTATTAAAATAACTTCCGATTTTTGTACGGCTTCCGCTATGGAATAAGCCTTCGTATTTGGATTGTTCAACAACTCTTTTCCTTTGAAAATGGATATATCCTGAACACCCAAATTGATTTCGTGTCCTTTGTTTGCCCATTTAGTGGCTAAGGCTCCGCCTACATTTCCTGTACCTATGATTGCTATTTTCATTTCTTTAAACAATTTGATGATTAATAAATAATTTCTGCTTCAAACTCACCCTGCTGTTGATTATACAATTTCCAGTATTGTTCTGCAATGAGTGCAGGGCTATATTTAGCATCGGCAGGATTTACATAACCGCAAACGGTTACTTGGGCAATATGAACATTCGTTCCTTTTACTTTCTTCTGAAATGCTTGCACCAAGTTACGCAAAGCAGCTTTGCCTACACTTAGCGAAGTCCATTGGTCATCGCCACCCAAAGCAAAGCCACCATTGGTTACAAAAAGTTTTCCTTTCTTTTCTTTAATGCAAAAGGGTAAAACCATTTTCATCAAGTTGAAATATCCGCCCACATTCACGTCCATTTGGTTTTTGATGGTTTCCCAACTTTGCTCCAAAATATCCATGACTGAAATTGCTGCCGCATTGTATAGAATGACTTCTGCGTGCCCTTCTTTATCCCTGATTTGGAATAAAGCATTTTTCAAACTTTCGGCATCGGCTACATCTGCTACTGCATACGTAGCTGAAATACCCTGTGTTTCCAATTGTTTGACTTGCTCTTTCAAT
>JBKBUQ010000128.1:0-8864 GCA_046289975.1 Flavobacteriales bacterium
GCAGATTTCAACCCAAAATCTGCGCGGATATTTTTAAAAGGAATGGTCTTATTGCAAGAGCTCAAACAATACATTCGGTAAGGTTGCTTGAAAGTGGTGCAATACGTAATACAGGAAGAATCATGTACCGGAAAATTATACCTCTTCAGGTAATTTTTCCATTCAGCAATTGATATTTCGCGTGTCCAATAGGCGTTGGGCTGCGATGTGCAATAATTATCCTTTACGCTTCTTAAATATGGTAACGGTTTTGTCCAAACGTGTTCTGAATTAGCTGTTTGTCCCCCACAGTTGCTATGAAAAGCGGCTGTAATAAAATGTAAGCTATCATCCACAATTACAATTCCGCGTGTTGCTTTTGCGGCGGTCAGTACATCAGCATTCGATCTTCCTTTTCCTTTGTAGGCCTGACAATGCACCTGATCGCACAAATGAAATCCTTCCGGTAAGTGTTTGTACAAATGAGCGAGTGCATACGTTCTGGAGATAATCGCCTGTGCCTTGTAAAATTCGATATGGTGACCATACCCGGCTTCCGCTTCCACTACACCGGCAAGGTATTCTTCAAGGTCGAGATGATTAATAATTCTGAGTGAAGCAGCATCCTGATCGATTGAAATTTTTCCTCCAAAACTTCTCTCCTTTGTTACAGGAGCGATGCCTTTAATTTTCATTACAGCAAATGAATCGTTGGGAACAAGCAGCAATTGACTATATGCACCCCAGTCGAGATCGATACTGTTCATCCGAACTCCTGAAGAATCCAGAATTAAGCGTATACCGGTTCCCGGTGGGAGAATACCGAGCATGGAGGAATCAGCAAAGACTTTGTAACTCCCAAGCGGTGTTAGCATAACCGATTGTGGGAGATCATTTCGGAAAAGTCCGATGCGGATCTGTTGACCGAATACAGATTGGGAAGAGAAAAGAAGAATGATTAATGTAAGCGGATAAATCCTGCGCATGCAACAAAATTACAAAGCGCAAGAGGTCGAAATCTACGCCCCTTTCAGAGTTTTCAACATGAGCCCGGCAGTTTTAGCTGAAGCACCAGCATTGCCAAGTGTATTTCTTAATTCAGCATAATCGGAAAGGACACCCTCTCTTTTGGTTCCGGAGGGAAGCAGTTCTTTAAGTTCGTTAACCAGATTAGCGGTAGTTAAATCATCCTGAATCAGCTCTTTCACCACTTCCCTATCCATGATAAGGTTAACCAGCGAAATAAATTTGACTTTGATGAGTCGCCTTGCAATTTGGTAGGAAATATTTCCGCCTTTGTAGCAAACCACTTCAGGAGTATTGAGCAATGCCGTTTCGAGTGTTGCTGTTCCGGAAGTTACCAGAGCTGCATCGGCAGACCGGATCACATCGTAGGTACGACCGAAAACCAATTCGCCTTTTAGATCACCCATTACGCTGCGGTAAAAACTTTCGGGCATAGACGGAGCTGCGGCAATAATAAAACGGTATTCCGGAAAATGGTTTTGCACGGAAAGCATCAGCGGAAGCATTTTGGAGATTTCCTGCTTGCGGCTTCCGGGAAGAAGAGCAATTACCGGTTTACCCTCTTTTTTCCACGGCGGTGTATGTTCACCCTCAAGTGAAGGAAGGTTCTGAATAGCATCAAGAAGCGGGTGTCCTACAAAATCTACTTCATAATTCCATTTCTCATAAAATGACTTTTCAAAGGGGAGGATCACAAACATGCGGTCGACAACTTCGCGGATAATTTTAACGCGGGATTGTTTCCAGGCCCAGACCTGAGGAGAAATATAGTAGAACACACGAATACCGTGCTGCTTCATTTTTTTTGCGATGCGTAAATTAAAACCGGGGTAATCGATCAATATAACAACATCCGGTTTCCATTGCACAATATCCTCTTCACAGCTTTTCATATTTTTAAGGATCGTACGGATATTCATCAGCACCTCGGTAAAGCCCATGAATGCAAGCTCCCGGTAATGTTTAACAACATCAGCGCCCTGAGCAGCCATCAAATCACCTCCCCATGCCCGGAATTCGGCAGAAGGATCCTGATTCTTTAATTCACGCAATAAATTACTACCGTGCAAATCACCTGAAGCTTCACCGGCTATGATGTAATACTTCATCAGAGAAATTTAAACGCCATGAATATGGTAACAGCTACCAGGCTGATAGCTACTAATCCTTTGCTTGCCTGCTCAAGTTTCCACTGAAAAAAAACAAAATAGAAAAGAAATAATGTGGGCAACATACAAAATGTAAATATCTGTGTTTGTGTATCACCGGGTCGCTTAAAATAACTCCAATACGATGCCCAGGAACCACTGCGGTAAATGATGAATTTTCCAACGGAATATCCCAAAAACGGAAGGACTGATCCTGCAATAAATCCGTAAATCGCTTTATCAAATCGCTGCATCATCAGAACGAATAATTTAATTTACCCAATACCTGATGTGCTGTCATATCATACTGTACGGGAACCAATGAAACATAATTGTTTTCTAATGCCCAAAGATCCGTATCCTTACCGCCATCGTAACTTTTAAATTCTCCGGTGAGCCAGTAATAAGTTTTTCCAAGCGGGTCTTTTCGGTTATCAAATTTATCCTCCCAAAAAGCATGAGCCTGACGACAAACCTTAACACCTTTTATTTTTGAATAAGGTAGCTTGGGTATATTTACATTAAAACAAATTCCTTCGGGCATACCTTTTTCAAGGACTTCCTTCACTATGGATTTAACCACCTTTTGAGCTGCAGTAAAATCAGCGTTCATAGAGTAATCGGTCAATGAAAATCCAATCGAAGGAATCCCTTCCAAAGCGCCCTCAACCGCAGCCGACATGGTTCCTGAATACAACACATTCGTGCTGACGTTAGATCCGTGATTGATTCCGGAGACGATAAGATCCGGCGAATATTTCAGAATCTCATAAATTCCCAGTTTAACACAATCCACAGGTGTACCTGAGCAGGCATAAGATTCGAGTTTACCGTATTCTTTGGAGGGATACAACCGTAATGGTTCATTCACGGTAATTGCATGTCCCATTCCTGATTGCGGGCTATCAGGCGAAACGATCAAAATCGTTCCAAATCCTTTCACTGCCTCCACCAAAGCACGAATACCGGGAGCAGTTATTCCATCATCATTCGTTACAAGAATTACGGGTTTCTTTTTCTTCATTCAACAAAAATAATCAAACTAAAGCCTAAAAAGATGCTTGTGCTAACCGTTTACACAGATTTAAGGTAGTCTATCGCATGTAATTACTGTTTAAGGGCTTTTTTTGTATCTTCAACACTTCAAAACCACAGGTAATGTCAGTGAATTACAAATCGGATGTTGAGGCGGTTAATGCCTTTGTAGAGAAATACAAGATCCTTCATAAAGAGATCGGAAAAGTAATCGTTGGACAGGAACAGGTTGTTGATGAAGTGCTCATTTCCATCTTCAGTAAAGGTCATTGCCTCTTAGTGGGTGTTCCTGGTCTTGCGAAAACCTTGTTGGTTAATACCATTGCAGATGCACTTGGATTAAGCTTTAACAGGATTCAGTTCACTCCCGATTTAATGCCAAGTGATATTATCGGATCGGAAATACTTGATGAATCACGTAATTTCAAATTCATAAAAGGTCCACTGTTTGCGAACATCATTCTTGCCGACGAGATCAACCGTACACCTCCAAAAACGCAATCTGCTCTTTTGGAAGCGATGCAGGAAAAAGCAATTACTGCTTCAGGAAAACGGTATAAACTCGATGAACCATTTTTCGTACTCGCTACTCAAAACCCAATTGAACAGGAAGGAACCTACCCCCTACCCGAAGCACAGCTCGACCGGTTTATGTTCAACATTTGGGTAGACTATCCAAAATTTGAAGAAGAGCTGGCCATTGTTCGCAATACAACTTCCGATATGAAAGTAAAACTTGAAAAAGTACTTTCTTCAGAAGAGATTCTCTATTTCCAGGATTTGATCCGACGCATTCCTGTTGCTGATAATGTTCTGGAATATGCGGTTAAACTAAGCAGCAAAACACGACCGAATACTCCCGGTGCTACCGATATCGTTAATAAATACCTCAGCTGGGGTGCAGGTCCAAGAGCTTCACAATACCTTGTAGTTGGTGCAAAATGCCATGCTGCAGTGAAAGGAAAATATTCGCCAGATATTGAAGATGTGCAGGCTGTAGCAATGCCAATTTTACGTCACCGCATTGTACGCAATTACATGGCAGAAGCTGAAGGATATTCTATTGAGAAAATCATTAAGTCTTTATTGTAAATCCAGGTTCAATTATTTTGGACGACTAATTGGACTTCGATGGGCTGCGAGAAATAGTTTACATTTTTCAAAATGACTTAAATTTCCTGTGAGGTTCTCAAACAGACTATCATCATTTTCAGACTTTTTCACTAATTCCCAATCATCAAATTCCCATCCAAATTGTACACCTGAACAATTTACTACAAGAAGATCCTTATTCATGACAACTGTATAAAGAGTATAGTAATCCGTCCCAGTACCGGAAGGCCCGGAATTCCAATTACAGATTTCAAGTAAATCTGATTTTACTATATCCATTAATAAAAGCTATAGTTATAACTTTATTAATTGTTTATTTAAACAGTCTGTTCCAATGCTCCTGTAAACTCAGGTGAAATAGCAGCACGTTCGATGCGCAGCTTTCCTCCTCCTTCAGTAGCAATCACAATGGTGGTATCCTTGATCTCTTCAATTTTTCCGTGAATACCTCCAATGGTAACGATACGCTGACCTTTCTCCAGGCTTTCGCGGAATTTACGGGCTTCTTTTGCTTTTTTGGTTTGCGGACGGATCATGAAAAAGTAGAAAACTACAATCATTAATCCGATCATAATAAGGGAACTCCAGGGTGATGGTTGTCCTGCCTGGGCTTGTAATAGAATGGTGAGCATTGTCATGGTAAATCTGTGTTTATTTAATTTTTAGTTGGACGATGGTGCTGCAATGAGTCCGGTAAGTTTTACTTCATTTTTACTCGGAACAGTATTGGCTAGTACAGTAACGGTAACATTTTGCTTTCCGCTTTTTCCTTCGGAATCAAAAACAACTTCAATTTTTCCCTTTCCACCGGGAGCGATTGGATCTTTTGGATAATTTTTTGGCACGGTGCATCCGCAAGAACCCTGCGCACTCTGAAGCAAGAGATCGGATTCGCCTGTATTGGTGAATTCGAAATTGTACTTCACTTTTTGCCCTTGAGAAATTGTTCCGAAATCATAAACAGGAGTTGCAAAAGTCATTACAGGAGGATGCTCCGGATCAATGTGCGAGGTTGAAACTTTATCGGCTCCAACATTATCGGAACTGTTACAGGAAAAAAGCAGTGCAATGAAAAAAAACAAGAAAACTGTTGTACGCATAGACGTTTTATTTATCATCCTTCAATTAGACCTCTTCCGATCTTTTTAATTTTTCCTTCTGATTTTAGCTGGGCAAATACCTTATCGAGAATTCCATTGATGAATCCATTACTCTTGGGGGTACTGTAGAACTTAGAAATCTCGATGAATTCGTTAAGCGTTACTTTCACAGGAATAGTGGAAAATTCAGAAACCTCAGTAATCGCCATTTTCATCAGGATCATATCCATGGATGCGATGCGTTCGAGTTCCCAATTATCCGTTTTTGAAGAAATGAGTGCTTCGGTCTCCGTGGAATTCATGATTGTCTTGCGAAAAAGATTCATCACAAATTTCTCATCCTCTTCAGGATCTTTATACAATGGCAGGAGTCGGATAAACTCATCCGATTTTTCCTGAAATCCTTTAATGGTCTTGATCACAGCTGCACAAACCAGATCGATATCATCGAGCCAGTGAATATTTACCTCTTCGAGCCAGTTTTGGAGTGCTTCGGAGTTGGCGACAAAATCTTTGAAAATGTTCACCACAAACTCCTGAGCATCCACGAAATTGCGACCGGGATCGTCCATATACTTTGCAAAAACATCCGAATTCCGGATCTCCTGAAAAATCTTTTTGAGCATGTCCATTTCCGGACCCCAGCTTAATTTCCGGCGGTGAACTTCGGCTTGTAAACTTTTGTTTTTGGAGATGAGTTCCAAAACCGGATTCTCCACGAATTTTAAATTCGGTTCGAGATCCTGACGCGTTGGAAGCTTTTTTGCCTTACCGTCTTCAATCCTGTTGGATGCGATGGTTTGCAGGTCGGATAACAATAACAGATACAGGAGATACAACTCGTAAATCTTATCAATGTTTTTCATCAGCTCGCGCTCGGACTTGCCGTAATCACCATCGCCACTCTGAAACCAAGAATACAATGCCTGAAGAACCTTAATGCGTAAATGTCGTCTGTTAATCATTGGGAAAAGAACGTTAGGAAAATTTGAATAAAAGCATCATCACATGAAACGTTTTAACTTACCAATTGCTGCAATACGCTGTTCTGCCATTCGGTTTGCAACAAGATAAGTAGGTGTATTGGTTGCCTTAGATTCTTTGATAATGCTAAGGATAGTGTTGTAAATATTTTCAGCATTCTGCATTGCCCACTCGTTGTTCAGGTTTTTCACCTCGGTGTAGCAATTGATGATACCACCGGAGTTAATGGCGTAATCAGGAGCGTAAATCATTCCTTTTGCAAGCACTGCTTCACCATGTTTCTTCTCATCCTTGAGCTGATTATTTGCAGCACCGGCAATGATTGGTGTTTTGAGGCGCAATAAAGTTTCGTCATTCACGGTAGCACCCAGCGCACATGGAGCGTAGACATCGACTTCAAGATCGTATATCTCGTCTGTCCCCACTACTGTAGCTCCGTATTTATTGGCAACACGTACCAATGTTTCCTCATGAATATCGGTGATAAAGATTTTTGCTCCTTCTTTGGCGAGGTACCCGACCAGGTATTCACCAACATGACCAACACCTTGAACAGAAACGCGCTTTCCATTGAGCGAATCATTTCCAAAAGCTTCCTTGGCAGCGGCCTTGATTCCCATATACACACCATAAGCAGTAACCGGAGAAGGATCGCCTGAACGACCGGGCAAACCGGCTACATGGTCAGTCTCCATATTTACCCAGCTCATTTCACGTGGAGAAATTCCAACATCTTCTGCAGTAATGTATTTACCTCCTAAACTATTGACAAACTTTCCAAAACGACGAAACAGCGCCTCCGATTTGTCTTTGCGTGAATCACCAATTATTACAGCCTTACCTCCACCGAGGTTTAGACCGGCAACAGCAGATTTATAAGTCATCCCTCTCGAAAGACGCAAAACATCTGTAAGCGCTTCCATTTCAGTTGCATATGGCCACATTCTGGTACCACCAAGTGCAGGACCCAATACGGTGTTATGAACGGCTATGATTGCACGCAAACCTGTTTCCTCATCCTGACAGAACAACACTTGCTCGTGCCCCATCATTCCCATCTGACTAATCACCGGATTATCGGCAATTGCTGTTTTGATTTCCTTGACTTCCATAGGAGGTTTAAATATTAATTCGGGAGCAAAGGTAATATTATCTCCCTTTGCAGATGTGTTATTGAGAATAAAATGGAGCGTTAAATACAGTTAAACGACAATCCATTCAGCTGCACACTTTTCGGAATTTGAGTAGGTGATTAAAAACCGTAAATTAAAATTGAACCTCAATTGGACAGAAATTCAATAAAGCTCCTAAAATAGTTTAGTAAACGTTTGGGACTTGGCCGCAGATTGACTTACATTGGCACAACAAAAAACGGTCCTAATGAAAAAGATCACTCTGGAAGATATCGCCAAAAGTCTGGGCGTCTCCAAAACCCTTGTTTCCCTTATTCTCAATAACAAGGCGAAAGAACATGGTATTAGTCCGGACACGGTTGATCGGGTTTTAAAAAAGGTGAAGGAAATGAACTACATGCCCAATCAGGCGGCGCGTGGTTTGAGAACTGGAAAAACCAATTTGATCGGACTCATTGTTGCAGATATTTCCAATCCTTTTTATGCGCGGATTTCAAGAGCCATTGAAGATTTAGCATGGAAAAAGGATTATCATCTGATGGTCTGCAGTTCTGATGAAGATCCTGAAAAAGAAGCACAATTGGTACGCATCCTTCGAGAGAAGATGCAGGTTGAAGGTTTGATTATTAGTCCCACAACAGACAATGTTGAAGTGTTTCGTGATCTGAAAAGGATGGAATTCCCCTTTGTACTGATTGACCGAAACTATCCGAAATTCTCCTGCAATTCAGTTGTAGTGGATAATATTCGCAGCTCGCAATCTGCTGTAAAGCATCTGATTGACAGCGGAGCTAAAAGGGTAGCGTTGTTGACCTTAAGTCCTGCTCACATATCCACTCTCAGTGAGCGTCAGGAAGGATATAAACTTGCTTTGAAGGAAGCCGGAATTCCATTTGAAGATGATTTGGTTCGCGAAGTTCCGTTCAGCGATATCAAAAGCTCAGTGAAGAAAACTTTACAGGATTGGCTTAAGGCAAAACAACCCATTGATGCTGTGTTCTGCGCCAACAACCATCTGGCAGTTGCGGTACTTGAAACCATAAGTGATCTTGGATTGCGTATTCCTTATGATTTACGAATGGTAAGTTTTGATGATGTGGATGTGTTCAAATTCTCTTACCCTCCGGTTAGTGCCGTTGCTCAACCTATTGAAGATATCGGAACCCGTGCAATGGAAATCCTTTTCAATAATATCAACGACCGAACAAGCAGAGAATCGGTAGAACACGTGGTTTTACCTGCAGAATTGGTGATCAGAAGATCCAGCAGCAGTTTGTAAATTCGTCTGATTAATCTCAATGCTGCTCATCTTCAATACGGCTTAAACAATTAAGTCCTGCAAGGTG
>JBKBUQ010000012.1:0-37278 GCA_046289975.1 Flavobacteriales bacterium
AACCATAACAGGAACATCTTTTTCACTCATACTTTCAAATACTATGGTGTATTTGGATTTATCTACGCAGTTTTCAAAAATAGGTTTAATACTTTCCTGATCTTTCTCATTCAGTTTTGAAGGCAGTGCGTCTTCTTTCTGTATGAGTTTTTCGATGGTGTCGGCATCAACACGAACAAAGGATGCATTTTCCAGTTTTTGCTCGAGCCTGGTGATGAGGTGAGACACCAGCGGTCCTTCCAACAACAATACATCGTAACCGCGTTCTTTTGCGTTTTGAATGTAGGTGTGGTGAGCGTCGATGCTGGAGGCGTAGAGATAAACTGTGCGATTGTTTTTATCTGTTTGCAGAGGTTTGATTTTCTCTGTGTATTCGTCAATTGTAAAATACTTTTCCTCCGTATTTTTCAAAAGAGCAAACTTTTGCGCACGCTCAAGGAATTTTTCATCCGTAAGCATTCCATAATGAATGAAGACCTGAATATCATCCCATTTCTTCTGGAAATCTTCGCGGTCTTTTTTGAACATTTCTTCCAGTTTGTCGGCGACTTTCTTAGTAATGTGGGCCGATATTTTTTTTACGTTGGCATCACTCTGCAAATACGAACGCGAGACATTGAGTGGAATATCCGGCGAATCGATCACACCGTGCAGTAACATCAGAAATTCAGGTACAACACCTTCAACCTGGTCGGTAACAAATACCTGATTACAGTAAAGTTGAATTTTGTTTTTCTGAACTTCAATATTGTTCTTTAGTCGCGGAAAATAAAGTATTCCGGTAAGATTGAAGGGGTAGTCAACATTCAGATGGATGTGAAACAAAGGTTCTTCGGCAAAGGGATAAAGTTCATTGTAGAAACTCTTATAATCCTCCTCCTTTAGCGAAGCCGGAGCTTTTGTCCATGCGGGTTCAGGGTTGTTGATGATATCGTCAACTTCAATTTCGCTTTCGTTACCTTTTTCGTCCTTTGTTTTTTCTTTCCGTTTTCCAAATGCAATTTCAACAGGAAGGAATTTGCAGTATTTGGTAAGAATATTTTTTATTCTGAATTCATCAAGAAACTCCTCAGAATCTTCTGCGATGTGCAGGATGATGTCTGTTCCTCTTTCAGTACGGTTACCTTCCGAAAGTGTATAATCCGGCGATCCTTCACATTGCCAGATTACGGGTGTTGTGTCGGGTTTATACGAGCGGGTATGAATTTCTACTTGACGGGAAACCATGAACGAAGAATAAAAACCAAGTCCGAAATTACCTATGATTCCTTGAGCTTTATCCTGATACATCTCAACGAATTCCTTCGCACCCGAAAAAGCAACCTGGGTGATGTATTTTTCAACTTCTTCCTTGGTCATTCCAATACCACGGTCAGAAATCGTGAGTGTTTTTTTGTCCTTATCAATACTGATGCGGATGCGGGTGTCTCCCAATTCACCCTTGAATTCACCAATCGAAGCAAGCGTTTTCAATTTGCGCGTCGCATCAACCGCATTGGAAACCAACTCGCGTAAAAAGATCTCATGGTCAGAATAAAGAAACTTCTTGATGATGGGGAAAATGTTTTCCGTCTGAACATTAATTTTTCCTGTTGTCATGGCTAGAGGGGTATGTGTTGTTGGTTATTAGTTATCGGCTATCAGTTATTGGTTATCGGTAATGAGTAAATGGTTTTCATGATGTGTTTGTTCCTGCTGTGGTATAAAGTGATTTCAAAAGCATCAATACTACCTTTCACCGTTCACCGTTCACCGATCACTATCATTTCAATTCTTTTGCCATTCGGTATTTTCTGCCAAAATGTCGATTTCGGATGCAACAATTCGCCTGATTTTACTGTTATTGGGGTAATTATGACAGAAAGGCTGCGGATCGATGAAAAGGTGCTTGGGTACCGCCGGCTTCAGGGGAAGCATTGGTTTTATTCGCCCGATATGTATTCCTGGAGCGGAAATGCGATTGTTTTTAAGCAAAGCGATCGCAGTACGGGAATTCGCGACCGCAACCGGCGTTTGATTTTTGAAAATGATATTCTGGAGGACAATGAACTCGGTTTTTTTGAAATAGCTTTCGATGAAGCCCTGGGACGTTTGTTTGTTGTTGCCTTACAGGAAAATGGCCTGTTTTCGCTGGATTGGTTGGCTGAACGATCGGGTAACAATTCATTTGTCTGGAAATCATTCTCCTTTTTGCAGGGACCTTGATGTATCTTTAGCGGGTGGACATCAATTTTACCAAAGCAGCTGAATTGAAAGGACATGCCGGTCCGGTTTATGCCTTATGCGCGGGTAGCAGAGAGGGGACTTTCTTTTCGGGTAGCAGTGATGGTTTTGTGGCGGAATGGGATCTGGTTTCTTTTTTGCCGGAGAAGTTTTCCGTGAAAATTGGTCAGCCTGTATACGCCCTTGAGCATATCCTTGAGTTTCATTTGCTGGTTGCGGGCACGGGTAGTGGTGCTTTTCATGTGATCGACCTGAAAGAAAAAAAGGAAGTCCGGCATATTGTTCAACATACTTCTTCCGTTTTCGATATCCGTTACAACTCCAAACAAAAACACTTGTACACGGTTTCTGCCGATGGTCATTTTTGTGTTTGGGAAGTGCCAACATTTCGCTTGCTGATCGATTATCCGATCTGTTCTGAAAAATTGCGAAATATAGCGATCTCTCATTCCGGAGATAAAATTGCCCTGGCTTGTGGAGATCATATCGTTCGGGTTTTTGAAACTGAATTTTACAACCCAATAAGGGATTTCAACGCACATACAATGTCGGTTAACAGTGTTTGTTTTACAAATGAGAATACACTCATTAGTGGAGGTAAAGATGCCTTTCTTTATTGGTGGAATTCTGAATCAGAGTTTCCGTATTTATCTGTTCCTGCCCATAATTTTGCGATTTATACTATTGTTTGTTCTCCCGACGGAAAATTGTTTGCTACCGGAAGTAGAGACAAGACCGTAAAAATATGGGATGCAGAAACGAATGATTTTTTATTGCGTATCGAACGTAAATCTCATCTGGCACACACCGCTTCCGTGAACAGATTGTATTGGGATAAATTCACAGGGCTATTGGTGTCTGCAGGCGACGATCGAACGCTTTTTTGCTGGAGAAAATCAGTAGAATAAAAAAGTCCCGACACTTCTGCCGGGACTATCCAATAATGTAAAATCAGATTAAAGCTGAAGTTTCGTGTTTGAAGCGCGCTTACGATCACTTTCACTGAGAATTACTTTACGAAGACGGATATTGTTGGGGGTTACCTCAACATATTCATCTCCCTGAATGTATTCGAGTGCTTCTTCCAGACTGAAACGCTTTGGTGGTGCAATGCGCATTTTATCGTCTGAACCTGAAGCACGCATGTTGGTCAGTTTCTTGGTTTTTGTAACGTTTACAACGAGGTCACCGGGACGGCTGTTTTCGCCGATAACCTGTCCTTCGTAAATAGGTTCGCCTACGTCAATAAAGAAGGTTCCGCGGTCTTGCAGGTTGTTGATGGAGTAGGCAATGGCATCGCCGTTTTCCATAGAGATCAATGAACCATTCTGACGACCTGGAATTTCTCCTTTAAACGGAGCATATTCCTTAAAGCGGTGAGTTACCACAGCTTCACCTGCTGTTGCAGTAAGCATGTTGTTACGCAATCCAATTAATCCGCGTGAAGGAATCAAAAACTGGAGAACCATGCGTCCGCCTTTTGGACTCATATTTAACATTTCTCCTTTACGCGTTGAAACCATTTCGATGGCTTTTCCTGCATGTTCTTCAGGAAGGTCGATGGTCAATTCTTCAATCGGTTCGCATTTGATACCGTCGATCTGCTTGAGGATAACCTGTGGCTGACCAATTTGTAATTCATAACCTTCGCGACGCATGGTTTCAATGAGAACCGAAAGGTGTAGTACTCCACGTCCGGATACGTTGAACGAATCGGCTGAATTGGTCTCTGCAACACGAAGCGCAAGATTTTTTTCAAGTTCTTTTTCAAGACGCTCTTTGAGGTGACGTGAGGTTACAAACTTTCCTTCTTTACCAAAGAATGGAGAATTGTTGATGGTGAAAAGCATACTCATGGTAGGCTCTTCGATATCGATTGTTTTTAATGCTTCAGGTTTTTCTGCATCGGCAATAGTGTCGCCAATTTCAAATCCTTCAATTCCTACTACAGCACAAATATCTCCAGCCTGAACATTATCAACCTTACGTTTTTCGAATCCTTCAAACACAAACAGATCTTTGATGCGTTGTTTTGTAATTGTTCCGTCGCGCTTCACAAGTGCTACTTGCTGACCTGATTTCAATTCTCCTCTTTGCAAACGACCAATCGCAAAACGACCGATGTATTGTGAAAAGTCGAGTGATGTGATCAACAACTGTGGTGTTCCAACTTCAACTTTAGGCTCAGGAATATGCGAAATGATCATTTCGAAAAGAGCCTCGATATTGTCCGTCGGTTTTTTCCAGTCAAATCCCATCCAGTTGTTCTTCGCAGAACCGTAAACAACAGGAAAATCCAATTGCTCATCAGTAGCGTCAAGATTCATCATCAATTCGAATACTGCTTCATAAGCTTCTTCGGGCGTACAGTTGGGTTTGTCAACTTTGTTAACTACAAGAATGGGTTTTAGTCCCATTGCAAGTGCTTTTGATGTTACAAAACGCGTTTGTGGCATCGGACCTTCAAAGGCGTCAACAAGCAACAATACTCCGTCGGCCATGTTAAGTACGCGTTCAACCTCACCACCAAAGTCGGCGTGACCCGGAGTATCGATGATGTTGATTTTGTAATCCTTGTATTTTACAGATACGTTTTTAGCAAGAATGGTAATTCCACGTTCACGTTCAAGGTCGTTGTTGTCAAGAATTAATTCTCCGGGGGTTTCGTGCTCTTTGAAAAGTTTCCCAACTAGGAGCATTTTGTCTACAAGTGTCGTCTTACCGTGGTCGACGTGCGCGATGATCGCGATGTTTCTGAGTTTTTGCATGAATAAGGTGCTGAAATAAGGGTGCAAAGGTACGCTTTTATTCCTCATTTCCACTATGTTTTGTGTAAATCGTTGGATAAAAGGTGATTCCTTAAGGATTTAATCTCAGGTGTTTACCTTATTCGATGATTCAATAGAGTCAATTATCTTTAGCCAAAACAACAGTTATGCGCGGTATGTTATTCGTTCTTCTTCTCCATTTTTCCGGTTTATTATCAGCACAGCATGATCATCTTGTAGTGCAACAGGGACATACCGATGAAATTCTTTTTGTGTCTGTTGATCCCAAAGGCAAAACGTATGCAACTGCAAGTCGTGATAAAACCGTTAAGGTTTGGGATCTCCGCAGTGGAAAATTGATTAAAACAGTAACAGGATTTTCATTTTATGTTACAAAGGTCGGTTATAGTCCCGAAGGTGGATTTTTATACATGCGTGGTGATCTGGGTACATGCAAAGTTTTTTCGACCGGTAATTTTGAAGAAGTCACCTCAAAATTTTATGATGATTTTTTTCCAATAACTCAATTAAATTTCGGTGTAAACGATGATATGCTGTTGTTCGGTATTAAAGGATCTGCATTTATTGTAAATACAAAATCGTGGAATAAACATTTGTTATCCGGACGTGTTGCCGGTGAAGTGGATCATATTGTTTTCGATCCGGGTACAAAAAAGGTAACAGTGCGGGCCAAGGGAGGAAATCCAACGGATATTGATGTTGCTTCAATACTCGGCAAGGAAAATTTTTCGATCGACAGAAAACCTTCCGAGTTTTATCCTTACAGTGCTGAGGTAAATTCTACCATTGTAACAATTAAGGATGCCTCCGGTTCTGTCATTGCCATTCGTAAGCAACCACGTGTCTCTATCCCTTCCAATGCGGTTTTTAGTCCCGATAATCAATCGCTGGCCATTTGTTTTGAGTCGAGCAACAATGTTCTGATCTTTTCCATTAGCCATAATTCCGTTCAACGCATTCCCACCAAATTTGCGGAAGTCCGAGCTGTTGTATTTTCTCCCGATGGAAAACGAATTCTAATTGGTGATGCCGCTCAGATGATATCCTGCAATACAGATGGTTCTGACCGAAAAATTCTTTATGAACACAATGCGGCAATTACCTGTGCAGATATCAGTAAGGATAATAAATTATTGTTATCGGGAAGTATGGATGGTTCATTGAGTTTGTACGATTTGGTACAGGGTAAACTGCTTTCAAGCGTAAAGGCCGGGGGTGTAGTTACGTCTTTGAGTATTCACCCAAAGGGAAAACTTGCGGCAGTTGCGGAAGATGGTCATGTTACCGTTTTTAAATTGCCTGCACTGAAAGAAGAAAAGGTTGCGATAAAAGGAACAGCAACCCGAAGCACAGATTTTTCGGGCGATGGAAAATTTCTGGTGGCTCAGGATGCAAAGACCAAAAGGGTAATGTTGTATGAAACAGGAAAAGAGGAACCTGCAAAATCATTTCGCGATCCATCCGAACACAAAACGCGTAGTGAAGCTGCAATCAGAAAACAATTGTTTCCTGTTGCTTTTTCCAATACCGGAAAATATCTGATTAGTATGGGGGAGGAGTGGGTAATGCATTTGCGGGTTCAACCCGATTATTCAGTTTCTGAATTGAAAGGACATTCCAGTTGGGCCAATTCGTTTCATTTCAGTAGTGATGATAAATTACTTGTTTCCACATCGGATGACGGATCTGTAAGACTATGGGATACTGATAAAAAACAAAATATCGCTACCATGGTTTTCAATGATAAGGATTTTGTGGTTGCCAACAGTGAGAATTACTATTTCACGTCAAAAGGAGGATACGATTTGGTTGGTTTTTACAAAGGAGGAAATGTTTTTCCATTCGAACAATTTGATTTGGTATTGAATCGTCCGGATAAAGTATTATCAACACTGGGATCAAAAAACGCTGCACTTATTGCTGCGCTGGAGAAAACCTGGATGAAACGGATCGAGAAATCAGGATTGCAAAAAGTTGAAGCAGGTGGGAATCCTCCTGTTGTTTCAATTCTCAACCGCGATAAAATCGGAATTCAGACCAAAACTAAGGATCTCAAACTCTCCCTTCGTGCAACATCTCAAGGCGCTGCAATCGACAGAATTTTAATTTGGATCAATGAAGTTCCTGTGTTTGGTAAGAATGGAATCTCCTTAAGGAAAAAAGGTCTTACAGATCATACACAGGACATAATCATTCCCTTAGCCGCAGGAAGTAATGCCATTGATGTTGCTGTGATGAACGATAAGGGGATTGAATCAGGAAGAGAACGGGTTGTTACCGATTTTTCCGATAATTCGAAACCGACACTTTATTTTGCCGGATTGGGTATCTCAGAATTTGCGCAATCAGGATTCAACCTGAAATACCCTACCAAAGATGTGAGCGATATTGAGGTCCTTGTGAAATCACTCAAAGGGTCGGTCTTTGCAGATGTGCAAAGCAAGGTATTTACCAATGAAAAAGTTACCGGATCTGCACTTGGCGATATTCGTTCCTTTTTTCGGAAGGCCGGACGAAATGATATGGTGATATTGTTTTTTGCCGGACATGGAGTGTTGGATGCCGGCTTTAATTATTATTTGTCTTCTTACGATATGGATTTCGCTTCTCCTGCTGCTAAGGGATTGTCTTACGAATCACTTGAATCCCTTCTGGATAGCATTTCTCCTCTGAAAAAGTTGTTTCTAATTGATGCCTGTCATAGCGGGGAAGTTGAAAAAGATGAAATGATTCTAGCTTCTACTTCTACAGGAGAAAAAAATGGCGATGTTGGATTTCGTGCAGTAGGTAATGGTTTTGTGCGAAAGGACGCCATGGGTTTGCGTTCTTCATCCGAATTACTGAAGGAAATTTTTGCTGATGTTCGTCGCGGTACCGGTGCAACGATCATTAGCAGTGCCGGAGGGGCTGAATTTGCGATGGAGAGCAGCGAGTGGAAAAATGGCTTGTTTTCCTATTGTTTGCTGAACGGACTAAAAAATCATGAAGCAGATGCCGATGATAACGGAAAAGTCCATGTAAGCGAATTGCTCAATTATGTGATGAAAGCTGTTCGAGAACTTTCATCAGGACGGCAGAACCCTACAACACGGGCTGAGAATGTTTCATTGGATTTTGAGTTGTGGTAGTTTTTTTACTAATAAGACACTACGTCCACTGACCGGGTGCTAAGAAATTTTTGTTTGATTCTTAGCGAACATATTTTTTTAGTAGTTGTACTGCCAGCTTAAAAATAAACACTCAAGCCCAATTGTCCTTCCACTCCCCGAAAATTTAAAATAACGTCAGTCGATTTTCGGTAATCCATTTCTTCCTGTACGTTTCCGTTAAATCGGTATTCATTTACACGCAATGGGTAAATTGAATATCCTGCTCTGAAATTTAAATCAAGGTGTTTACTGAAACACCAACGGAAACCGGTCCCCAGGTAAATGCTGGTTCCTCTGGCTTTGATCTGACCTAAATTTTCAGAAATGGTTTGGGTACTGTCACGTTCGTACCGCTCGTAGGCAAAACTGTACACCCCTAATCCTGCACCTACGAATGCATGAAATTTTTTTCTGTTGAAGAAAACATGTTCTGCATTAAGTAAAATACCTGTTCCTGAAGCAGAAGCGATCACACGGTTGGTGTCGGATTCGTTAGAGGGATAGACCAAATGACGAATCTCAATTCCTGTTGAGATTGTAGGTTTCAAAAAATAGTTGATTCGAAGGTTGCCTGAAAATGCAGCGGCATTAATTCCTGCATTTGCCGGTGGACTGAAAATGGAAAAACCGTGATACACCCCTAATCCACCTCCTGCGTCAATGAATAATTTTCCTTTTTCTACAGATTGGGATTGAGCCCAAAAAGGCATAATAAGCCCCAGGATAAGCAGGTAGTGTTTCATTTAACCAAATTAGTGAATCTGATGATATAGTGGAAACCCGGAGCAAAAAAAAGGACTTCGTTAAGAAGTCCTTTTGTTCATTTACCGCCTTTTTTATCCGGTTGTCCTTTTTGGCCGTGTTCACCATGACCGTGACGTTCTTTCCACTCTTTCATTACTTCATGACGGAATTTCATTTCTGCATGGTAGAGTTGAGCCACTTTTTTTACGGGGAGTACCTTTTTGAATTCGGTGTGGTACTTCTTTTCAATATCAAGTTCACGTTGACGAAGCAGCATGAGGTCTTCCATGGATTTGTCGACTTCAGCATCACTCATTTCTTCGATTTTTTTGTCGTGATGGATCTTGCGCATAGCTTTTTTTACCTCATCCAATTCTGCTTCGCGCTGATTGTATACCGGCCAGAATTTCTGCGCTTCTTCAGGAGTTAGCTGAAGTTCCTTGGTAATGAAACCGATTTTGGCAGCTTCCATTTTTTCTTTGTGCGATTCGCCTTTTTTTTCAGGTTCCTGTGCACTTACTGTCGCCATCATCCCGATTCCGAGCAGCATCAATACTAGATTTTTCATTGTAAGTGGTTTAGTTTAATTCGTGTAATAATTATAGTGATTGTTTTTTTCATATCAGTTTTCGGCGAAAAGTTCGGTCATGTCGTCCGTTTCCGCCTCTTCTTCCAGGTAAAGTGTTAATTCTTCAGTACTCGCAGAAAAAGTAAATGAATGGTTATTTTCATTCGAGGCTATTTCAGCGAGATCATCTTCATCCAGGTAGGCCGAGAATTCAACATCCAGATAATTGTCGAGTGTCGATTGCTCCATTTCACTGAGTGAAATTTCACCGGAGAATTCATTGGTATCCGGTCGAAGAAAAGTCACTACAAGTGCAATGATGGCAGCAGCTGCCGCAATTCTAAACCATAAGCGAGATTGTATCGAAACGACTTTGCCCGACGAAAGTTTGTTTTGCACCAATTCCGGAAGTGCAGCAAAATAATTATCCGGGGCTTGCAGTTCACGTGGTTTGTTCAGCGAGGCAAGCACAGGGGCTTCATTCTGCCATTCATCCCGCTCCAGTTTTTGCATGAGTTTCCTGCGAAATTCCTCATGGTACCCTGATGGAGCAGAAAGTGGATCGTTGGAAGGTTGATATGTTGAATCGCTGTTCATTTGTTGTTTGATGCATTGGCAGGTGAAAGGTTTAACGCTCCGTTGGTTATTTCCTCTTCTATTTTTTTTGCCGCAATATGAAAACTGGCTTTTAAGGCCCCAACTGAAGTGCCAAGAATGTCCGACATCTGCTCGTAGGTCAGGTCTTCGTAGTATTTCATGGTAAAAACCAATCGTTGTTTCTCAGGTAATTGTTGAATGGCGTGGTGTAGTTTTTTTTCAATTTCTTCAGCATCAGGACCAATCGCATTGCCAACGGAGTAATTACTGTCGGTATAAAGCTGGTCGATTGACAAATGTCGGTCGCGTTTGCTTTGTCGAAGAAAACTAAGAGTTTCATTACTCGCGATCCTGTATAGCCAGGTGCTCAATTGCGCTTCCCCTCGGAATGAGGATAATCCATTCCAGGCTTTGATAAATGTGTTTTGCAGTACGTCGTTCGTATCGTCATGATCGATCAATACGCGACGAATAATGGCATATAGCTTTCGCTGGTGCTTTTGTAGAATAAGTGAGAACGCTTTATTTGCGTTATCTCCCTGTTGAAACAAGGCCAGTAGTTCTTTATCGCTTTTTTCGATCATAACACTACGGCCGCTATTTCCGTGGGCCTTATTTACGGGCTACAGCTCTTTCTGCTGCGCGAACAATATCCGGTGTATCCAGTCCGTATTTAACCATCAACTCATCCGGAGTGCCGCTTTCGCCAAAAGTGTCGTTCACCGCTACCATTTCCATAGGTACAGGGAAATTACGGGCCAGCACTTGTGCAATGCTTTCTCCCAATCCTCCTGCTGCCTGATGTTCTTCGGCAGTAACACAACATTTTGTCTTGCGTACAGAAGCTAAGACGGCTTCCTGGTCCAAAGGTTTAATGGTGTGGATATTGATGATTTCAGGATTAATCCCCTTTTCAAGCAGAATACGACCTGCTTCAATTGCTTTCCATACAAGATGTCCGGTGGCGAAAATGGTTACATCCACACCTTCATTCAGCATTAAGGCTTTTCCGATCTCAAATTTTTGATTCTCCTCAGTGAAGTTGGGAACTTTTGGTCGGCCAAAACGGAGGTAAACCGGACCTACATGTTCGGCTATCGCGATGGTGGCTGCTTTGGTCTGATTAAAATCGCAAGGATTGATCACCGTCATTCCGGGTAGCATTTTCATCATTCCGATATCTTCAAGTATCTGGTGAGTTGCACCGTCTTCTCCCAATGTTAATCCAGCATGTGATGCACAAATCTTTACGTTTTTATCGGAATAGGCAACGCTCTGACGGATCTGGTCATAAACGCGTCCGGTTGAGAAGTTGGCAAATGTTCCGGTATACGGAATTTTTCCACCTATGGTCATTCCTGCTGCAAGTCCGATCATGTTGGCTTCTGCTATTCCTGTCTGGAAAAAGCGTTCAGGAAATTCTTTTTCGAAAGCATCCATCTTCAGCGATCCGGTAAGGTCGGCGCATAGTGCAACTACATTCGGGTTTTTTCTTCCCAGCTCAAGGAGTCCTTCTCCAAATCCGCTGCGGGTGTCTTGCTGATTTTTGATCTTAAATTTTTCCATGGTGTTATAAACTGATAACGGTGGTTTGTCCGGATGTTATGGTGAATGCTTTTTCTGCTGAATACACAGTTTTATCACTGCGTTTATTTCGGTACACTACTTTGTATTTCCCGGGTTGAAGGTTGATGAAATGTTTGCGTTCCTCGTCTTTCAAATCGCAAACCCACACCGGTTTTCCATCTTCTATTATGAAGATCGAACCATATCCTCCGTTAAGTGTGTTCAGATCGAGCACTCCTGCAAGAGGAATTTCAATTTTGGTGATTTTGCTTTGCTCAACAACTACATCACGAATATAAATGCGTGGAAGCGTTAAAACTTCTATATCGTATTTGCCTACAAGATAATCTTGCTTTTCAGGAAATTTCTGAGCGTTTAATGTCTGCGATTCTCCTTGTTTGCGAACCACACAAAATACAGGTGCGTATTTGTTGTAGGTGGAAATTTTCGTCTCAATTGAACCTTGTGGGGCATCAATTTCTATTGTATTGTGTTTTTGAGGCGTTAAACGAATAACCTTCTTCTCAACAGTTGGAAGCGAATGAACAACCAAACGATAGGTTAATAGCGGATCAAGTGTAAGCGTATCCGGATTCCCTGCTTTGTTCAGCGAATGGATGTAGTGGTACTTCACAGCCCCTGTGCGTTCGTCGAATAAGGTGAAACTGATATTGGTTTCTTTGGGTAATTTCTGAATGTTATTGATGTTGATCTGTGCAGTGGTATTGTTCAGAGCTTGACTTACCACAACTCCCAATATGGTTTGAAAGGTTTCCGGTGTGGATGCGTCGTAAACTGTTCCGATACACTCCAGCGAAGTAAGGTGGTCCAGACTCAATCCGACACCGATAACAAATGGTTTTACAATGATTCCCTTGCTGCGTAGTGCTCTTGAAACTGCGCAGGGATCTTCATCGCATGCTTCGATTCCGTCGGTGACAAGAATAATTACGTTGCGTACATTTTTATCTTCCGTAAAATCGGCACCTGCTTTTTCGAGTGAGCGTGCAATGGGCGTTGTTCCCCTGCATTCTACATAACCGATGGTATTGCGTATTTTTTTGATGTTTCCTTGCAAATCTCCACTGAAAGGAACTTCGAGTTTGGTGTCGTTGCAATCCTGCTGTCCGGGCATGAGTGGTGTTTGGTGACCATAAACCCGCAATGCAATTTCCAGATTCGGAATATTACCAAGTGAATCTATGGTGCGCAACATTACCTGTCGTGCCACTGCAATTCGGCTGCTTCCCTGCCAGGGGTAATTCATCGAATTGGAAGCATCAAAAATGAAAAGGATACGTGTTTTCTGTTCAGGCTTGGTTTGTGCCTGTGCGCCTGCAATGAAAAAAAGCAGGAGAATGCCCGAAAACAGATAGCGTTTCATTTTAATAATCACCGAGTGTTTCCTCGAGTTGAGCGAGTGCTTTTTCGGTTTGTTCTGCGTTTGGTGCTGATCCATGCCATTTGTGTGTTCCCATCATGTAATCAACTCCCATGCCCATTTCAGTACGCATCAGAATAATTACCGGTTTACCCTTGCCTGTCAGGGTCTTGGCATGATCAAGTCCGTTGATAACCTGCTCGATGTCATTTCCATTTTCTATTTCGGTTACCGTCCAGCCAAACGCTTCCCATTTCGACCTCAGGTTTCCAAGAGAGAGAACATTTTCAACATCTCCGTCAATTTGCCTTCCGTTGTAATCAACTGTTGCAATGACATTATCGATTTTTCGGTGTGCCGCAAATAAGGCGGCTTCCCAGATTTGTCCTTCCTGCAATTCTCCGTCGCCATGCAGACTGAAAACCAATTGTTTGTCGCCGTTCAGCTTTTTGGTAAGTGCGGCACCGAGTGCAACGCTTAATCCCTGACCCAAAGAACCCGATGCCATTCGGATACCCGGAAGATGATCGTGCGTAGCAGGATGTCCTTGCAGGCGGGTATTTAACTTTCTGAAGGTAGCCAGTTCACTTACAGGAAAATAACCAGTTCGTGCTAATACGCTGTACCAAACCGGGGAGATATGTCCATTGGAAAGGAAGAACAAATCTTCATTCTTCCCATCCATGTTAAATTTTTTCGGATCGTGTTTTAAATTATGAAAATACTGAGCCACAAAGTATTCTGTACAGCCCAATGAACCTCCGGGGTGACCGCTTTGAACTGCTGCAACCATTCTTACAATATCACGTCTTACCTGCGAACAGGTTCTTTTCAGGGTATTGGTGTCTGCCATTTGAATCGGGATTAAGGCCCCAAATGTAAATGTTTGCAAAGGGAGCTAATCCCTCGGGTTAATAACTTTTGAAAATTGGGTGATATCCATTCTTTGCTTTTAAAGAGTTCAATAAAAAAACATACTGTAAACATTCTGATAAAAAATTAACTTTACAACAAACCAAAACATCATGAGAACAATTGCACTATTCATTCTTTTCCTTTTTGCGGGAATCCTTGCACAAGCTCAGAAATCAGGCTGGGATCAACGTCTTGAATCCGCATATACGGTGAAGGAATTGACGGAAATGAAAAAAACAGATCCTTCCAAACTGGCATTTCTTAATGCGGTTGCCACAAAAGGTTGGGTTATCATGGATCTTCCTTCTGAAAAGGGTAGTGCGACGGAAATTCGCGGTTCTATTACTGTTCCTGATCAGAAGAATGTTAACCTGTTTGCGCTCAATCTTTTTCCTGAAAAGACAAACTGGCAGTACTACAGAATTTCAGGAACCGATAAAATGCTGGTGGTCTACTCAGAAGATCATATCCGCAGTCAGATGAATAAATAAGCTATACCGAAATCCAAATAAGCATGAAAAACAGGATTATTGCACTATTGATTCTGCTCTCACCGGCAGCAATGGCTCAAACAATTACAATTAGTGATCCCGATTATGATCAGGCGAACCCAATTACCTGTGCCAATTTTGACGATGGTTCGGTTCAGAATTTCTTCGATGCCGGTGGTGCGGGGGGGAATTATGGAAATAATCAGAATGAAGTCATTGTGATTTGTCCGGATATCAATGCCTTGGTTGGTAGTAAAGTAACTGTTGCTTTCGCAATAAATGTTGGATTTACCTGGGATGTGTTGGCCGGTGATTTTGTTTCTGTTTTTGACGGAACTTCTACTGCTGCTCCTCTATTAGGAACACACAACAGTGTTACAAATCCCAATGGTTTTACCTATACAGCAAGTTTTGCAAATCCTACAGGATGTTTAACTATTCAGTTTACTTCCGATGCATCAGGGACTGGAACAGGATGGCAGGCGAATGTTTCTTGCGGTAATCCCCCTCAGCCATACGATCCGCATATTTTAGGATTTGTAAACGGGGTCGGACCCAATGCACTGAATCCTCTCGATACAGGGTATATCGATATCTGTCTCGAAGATTCAGTAATGCTCGTTGCTGCGCCTGATTTCATGTTTTCATCTGAAAATAACCAGTTGAACTATGGTGTTCCCTTTGGTTATAGTCAGAACAATAACAACAGCACATTTCTGTGGAATTTTTCAGATGGTACTTCCCAAACCGGAGATACTGTTTGGTTTTCTCCGCCCAACCGCTCCGGTTATCTGGTAACACTGCGAATTACCGATCCTGTTGGTTATATCCAGATCATGAAATGTAAGATCCGTGTTTCAACCATACCAAGTTTTGCCGGTACCATTCCTGTTGAAGACACGATATGCCTTGGCGAACAAACGTACCTTATTGGTGGTGTTACCGCTACTGATACCGTTGGTGTTTCTCCAACTGTGGGTGCTTTTGAGATCGGTGGAATTTTTGCAGGATTAACGTACCTGCCGGATGGTTCGGGGCAGAACTATACAACTTCTGTAACCATTTCCGATTTCCTTCCCGGTCAAACAATTACTTCTGCATCAGATATCGTTTCATTTTGCGTTACTATGGAGCATTCTTATTTGGGTGACCTTGAGATGGGACTAACCTGCCCGAACGGAACCATGATCAACATCTTCAACAGTTTTGGCCCGGGTGGAATGTTTCCCGGCGGATTTAATGGTGGAGGTACTTTTCTTGGTGAAGCCGACGATACCGGAAACGGAACACCGGGTATTGGTTACGAATATTGCTTTGAAGACAATGCTCCCTGGATGACCTTAGGCCAGGAACGTGCAGCAGGTAATACCCAGAATCTTACAGCACCCCCAAGTCCTTCTGCCGGACAGACTATGCCTCCGGGGACGTACGATCCGGAAGTATCATTTGCAAGTTTTATTGGTTGCCCTATCAATGGAAACTGGACAATTACCATTCGTGATAATTTGGGTATCGATGACGGATATATTTTCGAGTGGGGAATCTTCTTTAATCCTGCAATTAACCCCAATACTGAATTTTATTCTCCTTTGATTTCAACAGAAATGTGGCAGTCTAGCCCCGATATTATTTCAGGACAAGGTGATACTGCGATTATTGTGCGTCCTACTACTTCAGGCCCGCATTTCTATACGTTTCAGGTAACGGATAATTTTGGTTGTACTTATGATACTACAGTTCGTGTAATTGTTCTACCTGTACCAACCTTACCTGAGAGCGGACAAACTTGTGATCTCTTCTTTAACGTAACCGGAACAACAGCTCCCGGCGCAGTGAGTTGGTCAACCATTTCACAGCCATCCGGAAGTAATGTGAATTATTCAAGCACAACAGCTTTGAATCCGACAATAACCGTTAACCAAACGGGTGAGTACCAGTTTGCAGTTACTGATGCTATTTGCAATTTTAGCGACACCATTACGGTCTATTACCTTGAAGACCCGGCGCCAAGTTTGCCTGATGGAACAGTTTGTTCAGATGAGTTTTTTGTGCTAGATGCAACAGAACCGGGAAGTACCTACCTATGGAGCACCGGCGAAACTACAGCAGTGATAACAGCTATGAGTGCGGTGCCCGGCCCGGTTGCATTTACTGTGGCAGTGTCCAATTTATGCGCAACTATCGTTGATACTTCCATTGTGATGTTTGAAGATTGTAGTGTAATCATTCCTAATGTATTCTCACCAAATGGCGATGGTGAAAACGATAAGTTTGTAGTGGTTGGCCTTGAAAATAACCCGAATTCTGTTCTCGAAATTTACGATCGTTGGGGATTATTGGTTTATTCGAGTGATAATTACCAGAACAATTGGGATGGTAAACATTTCAAAAATGGCAAGCTGGTTAGCGACGGAACCTATTTCTATATCCTTAATATTACAAGGAAAGACAAGGTTTACTCAGGAACTGTTACAGTTCTCGGCGGAAAATGATAATTTCGCACCTCATTCATTGAGGTTATATTATGGGATTGAAATGTGGAATTGTGGGCTTACCAAATGTCGGTAAGTCCACATTGTTTAATTGCATATCGAGCGGAAAAGCACAAGCGGCTAATTTCCCTTTTTGCACAATTGAACCGAATATTGGGATGACCAATGTTCCAGATGAACGTTTGTACAAACTGGAAACACTTGTTAAACCTGAGCGTGTACTGCCTGCAACGGTTGAAATCGTCGATATTGCGGGTCTTGTTAAAGGAGCAAGCAAGGGCGAAGGATTGGGGAATCAGTTTCTTGCTAATATCCGTGAGACGGATGCCATTCTTCATGTTTTGCGTTGTTTTGAAGATGGCAATATAGTTCACGTTGATGGTTCGGTTAATCCTGTCCGTGATAAAGAGGTCATCGATACTGAATTGCAGCTGAAAGATCTGGAGTCGGTCGAAAAAGGAATGGCACGTGTGGAAAAACAGGCTAAAACCGGAAGCGATAAGGATGCCAAAAAGAAATTCGATCTGATGGTAGCTATTAAGGCACATCTTGAGCAAGGAAAGAACGTACGTAGCATGGAACTTTCGGCAGAAGATAAAGCCGCGATTGCTGATTTGCATTTACTTACGATTAAACCTGTTTTGTATGTATGCAATGTGGACGAAGCCTCGGTTAAATCAGGTAATGCACATGTTGATGCTGTAAAGAATGCGGTTAAGGCGGAAGGTGCCCAAGTATGCATCATCACTGCAGCAATGGAATCGGAAATTGCTGCATTGGAAACCTTTGAAGAACGCAAGATGTTCCTTGATGAGTTAGGACTCGAAGAACCCGGAGTAAATAAGCTGATTCGCGCTGCCTATTCCCTGCTTGAACTGCAAACGTATTTTACAGCAGGAGTGAAGGAAGTACGTGCATGGACCATTTACAAGGGCATGACAGCACCTCAGGCTGCTGGTGTAATTCACACCGATTTTGAAAAAGGTTTCATTCGCGCCGAAGTGATTCATTACGATGATTACATCAAATACGGTTCTGAAACTGCGTGTAAAGACGTTGGAAAACTGTCTGTTGAAGGAAAAGAATACGTTGTGAAGGACGGTGATGTGATGCACTTCCGTTTCAACGTGTAAGTTACTTTTCCGATGATCAATTTGCATTCTCATCATTTCGATCCTTCGGCTGAGGTGGTGGTTATGCAGGCAGATAGTGATTCCCTGGTTCAACTTGCTGAACGATTTCCTGCTGCTTATTTTTCAATTGGAATTCATCCTTGGATTGTTGGCAAAGATGATGATGATGATGTTGTTCTCCTTGAAAAATTGGAAGCTTCCTTAAATAATCCTGATTTTAAATCGCGAATTATTGCTTTGGGCGAATGCGGTTTGGATAAGCTCAGAAACCAGGAAAACTATTCGCAACAGGAAGCTTGCTTTTGTGCACAGATCAAGCTCGCGGAAAAGCACGGATTACCATTGTTGATTCACTGCGTTAAAGCGCATCAGGAATGCAGCGCACTATTATTAAAAGAGAAAGTTTCTGTACCTGTAGTATTTCACGGTTGGAATAACCGGGGAACATTATTGGCTCCTTTACTGCAAAACGGTTGGAATGTTTCATTTGGATCTGCTTTGCTCATTAAAAAATCGCAGGCCGGTCAACAAATTGTTACAATGCCTCATGACCGGATTTTTCTGGAAACCGATGACAGCGATATTCCTATCGAAAAAATATACACTGCTGCGGAGAATCTGATGGGGATTTCTCATTCAGAACTTCAAAAAATAATTGCAAGAAATTTTTCAAAATTCTGTCGCTTATGAAAGAGACTGCATGGTTGGGACGAACAAAACTTCTTATTGGTGATGAACGTCTGACGAAATTGATGAACTCCAATGTATTGATTGTTGGTCTTGGAGGTGTTGGTTCCTTTGCTGCAGAGTTTATTGTTCGTGCGGGTGTAGGAAAAGTAACGATTTGCGATGGAGACATTGTTGATCCTACAAACAGAAATCGCCAATTACCTGCACTTTCCACAACGCATGGTGTCTCAAAGGCAGCATGGATGCAGGAACGTTTGCTGGCGATCAATCCGGAGTTGCAACTCACGGTTATCAATGAATTTTTGCGGATGCAACCAATGAAGGAATTGCTTTTTTCGCAGCGATACGATTATGTGATTGATGCAATCGACTCCATTACTCCGAAAATTACATTGATCACAACTTGTTATCAGAACAATATTCCCATTATCTCTTCAATGGGTGCAGGAGGGAAGCTGGATCCAACACGTATTCGTGTAACCGATATTTCGAATACCTACAATTGCAAGCTCGCCCATTATGTGCGCAAACGATTACACCGTCAGAAAATTTACAAAGGTGTAAAAGCAGTATTCTCTTCCGAAAAAGCACCCGCAGGTTCATTGATGCTTACCGATGGGACAAATTTCAAAAAATCAGCATACGGAACAATGTCGTACTTACCTGCTGCATTTGGTGGTGCCTGTGCTAGTGTTGTGGTTCGCGATTTGATTCAATGGAAAGAAACAGTCTGATGCCTATTTAATGGCATGACGTGGGAAAATGATATAACCCATGTTAAACAATAACGAAAACGGACGATCCTGATCGGGATAATAATTGAAACTTACAGATGCCGGCCCGAATGGACTATGATATACAATTGCTGTTGAAACAATGAGGTATCTTTTTTTCAGCAGTTCTCCATATTGTGCCTGATTGTCGGGACCCGATTCAATTCGGCTGAATGGCTGAAATGCGTACGCTTCTAATCTCCAGTCAATATTTTTCTTTATATGGAAAATGATCTGATGTCCCGCTGCAACATATTGAAAAGCCCTAAGGTTTGAAATGAAAAGTGTTTTGCTTTCGGGAATGGGATGATAATAAGGAGCGGATAAAATAGTTGCAGTATAGTTATTTAAAAAGGGTTGAATGGAATACACTCCTTCAAAATGAACGCCCAACCGGAACCAACCTTTTGATTTGTAGTAATTCTGGAATTCAGTCTTTAGATGAAACCATCGGTGGTAATTGTAGGTGGTATCGCGATTTAACGCCGTAGATCCGGGAATGGATCTTTCCCATGCGCTGATTCCTTTCGCTCCGATATAAAAATAAAGCCCTTCGTTGGCGTATTGTTTTTTGTTGAGCGTATTGATTTCGTAATATACACCAGGGGAAGCGGCATACAGTTTTGTTTGATCGGAAGTATCGATGGAAAGAAAACTTTGGGTTTGGTAGTAATCATCAATCAGCTCAGCATATTTTCCATTTACAACCAATTTTCCGCGGTTGCCTACCGGAAATCCCAGATTCAACCCGACCTGCTGTTCGGTTTGAATAATATATGAGGGTTTCACATCTTCGAAAAAGGTGGAAAAACTTTTAAAATAATTACGTCGCTGCAAAGTGAATTCAGGTTCGATATAAAAGGGAAGTTTAGTTGGTGGTTCGTAGCGAATAGATCCATAACCTGCCGCATAAAATTTTCCAAACCACGATCTTCCTGTAACTGTCCAAGCCGATCGTCCGAGAAAATGAGCCTGTAGTCCGACATAACCCGTATTGATCGGTCGTGATGAGAAATTGCCTCCGAATTCTACATTGAATTCTTTTTCTTTTTTGATTTCCAGTTTCAGACTGTATTTTCCGGTAGAGGGATTGAAAAATGCTGTGGGATAAATTCCGGCAATATGATCATCGTTCCCAACTCTGAAATAGCGGGGTTTTAGTTTTTGCTCACTGAGGCTTTTTTCTTTACGTTTTACAAGTGTTCGCTGCACAAACTGTTGCTGGTTTTTGGTAATACCTTCTACTTCGATCTGGTCAAACTCAAGCGGCGGACATTTTTTTCTGAATGCTTCCCTTCGTGCTAATATTTCTGAGGGATCAACTGTTCTTCCAACAACTTTTCGAATGGAGTCGATGTTTTTAATCGTTTCCCGGTATCCTGCATCAATGGCTTCGCGTGCTGATGCAAAATCGAATGTGGAAATTCCGGATTGTGGTTGAATAATTATACCATTATCGCAACGCAGTTCAAAATCCTGCAGGGTTACGATCATATTGCGGATCTGAGACATGAAATTGTCTTCGTCAGGCAGCGGTGTATTCCCGGAAACATTCGAACCAATCATGATATCCGGAAGAAAAACATCGTACATCACATCAGCAGGGAAATTGTTGTAAAGACCTCCATCAAACAACAGACGACCATTTATTTTTATTGGTTTGATGTAAAATGGAAAAGACATGGATGCGCGAACAGCAGTGTGGAGTTGTCCGTTTGCAAAGACTACCGATTTTTTGTCGACAATATCACTGGCTACACAACGAAAGGGAACAAACAGACTATCGAAATTATAACCCGCAGCTGCAGTCGCAGAGGAAAATCCGGTCATCATTTCATAATCCATCAGTGTGGGCGATACCAGGTTGGTGGGCAGGTAGGTCTGTTTGAGTGAATCTTTGGAGAGACGCAGAGAGACCATTCCCGATGAGGGATCAAACTGTTTGAAATAGTAAATGTATTGTGGTTCGATACGTCCTTCCGACATGCGCAGAAATTTTTCGGAGGTGACCATTGCTTCAATTTCTGCAGGTGAATAGCCGGCAGCATACATTCCCCCAACCAATGCACCTGCTGAGGTACCGGTGATATAATCGATTGGAATCCCGTTTTCTTCCAGCGCTTTAAGTACACCAATATGCGCCATTCCGCTAGCTCCACCGCCGGAAAGGACCAGTCCTACTCTCTGAGCGCCAAGCGAACACGGCTGGCAGATGAGCCAGACAAGAAGTAAAATGAGGAGCCGAAATGGGTTCACAGTGCCCAAAATTACGTCTTCCTGAGCGAATTCGCTATTTTCCATTATTTTAGCCCTTAAATTTTACAACAATGACAGGTAAAGCATTCCGGATCATCTTCGCTTCAGCACTTCTTTTCCTGAATGCTTTTATTTATTCGGTGGCTTTTTCACCCAATGAACCTGCTCATTTGCATTACATTCCTGCCGATGCCAAGGCGGTCATTTGCATGAATTCACGGAGTATTGCAGGGACATTGTTGTACAACGTTTTCTTTCACGAAGAGCAGATTGTATCGCTGATGGAAGGCGATGATGAATCGGAGAAAATCGACTGGACTGCAAATTTGGATAACGGTCTGCAGTTTCTTGGTCGCATTACGTTTGTGATCATGCAGGCACCAAGCGGTGAGCAGCTTTCTTTTATGATGGCCGATGTTGCCAGGATGAGTAAACTGGAAAAATTCCTCAGCAAGCGGGAAGGAACAGCTGAAGATCTGGATCAGGCGGTACATTTTCATAGCGACGGCGCTATTTCCTTTGCATACAACAATGAAGTAGCGCTGATTTTTACCGGATCAAAAGATCTGGCAGCAATTAAAAAAACAGCATTGCATGTGTTGCATCAGAAAAATCCATCTCCGCGCGATTGGAAAACCATTGCCGGTGAGGAAGATTTTATGATGGAATTGCATCCGGGAATTGAAAAGATGGATGATGCACCGGCGCTGAAAGGATTGCTCGGAAGTTTTATTTCTTCGCTTCGTTTTAATGGTGTTTTTGGTGAGGACGGACTCGAAATGAAGTATGTGCTTTCAACTGATCCTTCTCTTTTGGCCAATGCTTCGGATGTGTTTGTTTTGCATGAGCACCAGAAAGAAATTCCTGTTGATCTGCTCGATGGGATATTTAACCTGCATCTAACTTTTGATCCCGATCGTTGGGTGGAATGGATCGCTAAAGGCGATTTGCTCAATGTTCCCGATTCTCTCGAACGCAAACTGTATGGCGGATTGCGTTCAGGTTTAGGAGACAAGTTTGTGCTTGAAGTGGATGGTGTGAGGATTGTTCGTTTTAGCGAAGACCAATTAACTCCACGCGACAAGAAAAAAGGAATCAGCTCTGTTCCGATTCCTGAATTCAAAGCAGCATTTGCATTGACAGATCCCGCTAAGATTCGCGATATGATGGATCAATTAGCAGTAGACACACTTATTCGCAAAGATTCTTCAGGATATTATTCTTTCTCTACTCCCTTTAATATGGATTACCATTTTATTGTTCAAGGGAATGTGTTGGCCATGAGTAATACCGATAGATACATCACAGATATTGATCCACTCTACAAAGGCTTTTCCAATTGGTTTTATTTTAATGCGAGCAATTTCATTAACGCAATTCCAATCGATTCTCCATTTGGTTTTATGATCAAAG
The DNA here is from genome assembly GCA_046289975.1 of Flavobacteriales bacterium. Taxonomy (GTDB): domain Bacteria; phylum Bacteroidota; class Bacteroidia; order Flavobacteriales_D; family UBA2798; genus UBA2798. The sequence goes on from JBKBUQ010000012.1 coordinate 23,181, forward strand.
GAGTTATGGAGGAGATTTCGACTGTTCATTACGGATACGGGTATTCAGTTGGAACCAATGCTAATAATGTGAATTTCGACGGTAAAATCTTTTACAACGACAAAAAGAAACATTCACTGATCGAAACCATCAGTTTTATGCGTGCAATCGCATCCATGTTTGTTGGATTTAAATCGCCTGCAGAAGAAGAGGAAGATATTACTTCCGACGAAGAGTATTAAAATATTCCGGCGTTTTTTGCAGACGAGAACCGTACCAGGAAAAAAATTCACCATCCACAATTATTGTTTTTGTTTCCGGTAATCGTTTTTTCCAGTAGTCAATATGCTTTTCCGCAAAGGGATACGGTTCCGACGAAAGCAAAAGGTATTCTGGATGAAGATCTGCAATCTTTTCCTCTGTTAATTCCGGATAACGCGATTCGGTTATCAGGTTTGTAAATCCAGCTTTACGGATCATTTCATCAATAAAAGTGTTTTTCCCCGCTGCCATAAAAGGTTTATTCCAGATCAGATAAATGGCTTTTGGAGCATTGCTTATAACCGGTAATTTTGAAAAAGCGGCAATGATCGTATCTGCAATTCGAGTGGCCTCATTTGGTCGTTGTGTTATCGTGCCAACACTTTTTATCATTTCTATCGCTTCATCCAGGTTATTGATGTCGCTCATCCAAACCGGAAATTCCTTTTCCAGCGCTTCAATTTGTTTGCGATCGTTTTCTTCCTTGTTGCCTATAATGAGGTCAGGATTGATGTTTCTGATGGCATCCAAATCGAGTTGTTTGGTGCCTCCAATTCTGGGAATTGTGCGAAACATTTTTTCCGGATGAATGCAGAATTTGGTTATTCCCGTCAGCTCATTTTGCAGACCAAGATCCCACAGTAGTTCCGATTGTGAGGGCACTAAAGAAACAATGCGTTCCGGTTTTTTCTCCAGAACGCATTGTCGATTCATTTGGTCGGTGTAGAGCATCAGCAGAGTGCTTTGATCACATCGTATTGAGTAATGATGTAGGCCTTGTCGCTTTTGAAATCTTTTACCATTACTGCCGGAGTTTCTGCATTGAGCATTCCTGCAATGGCATCCACGGGTGTGGTAATGTCAACAAAGGGAAATGCATGTTCCATTACAACTTCTACCATGGCATCCTTCAGCTTCGGATCTTTTACAATGGCTTTGTAGAGGGTATTTTCGCTTAACGATCCAACAATTCTTCTGTCGAGCGTTACCGGCATTTGCGAATAGTTGTTTTTGCTCATTCGTTCAATGGCAACACTAACTTTTTCGCTTGCTTCGATGGTTTCAACTTCACTTTCATTTCGAGTGCCAACAAGATCTTTTGCCGTGAGTCCGGACTTGTCCAGAAATCCTTTTTCGCGCATCCATTCGTCGTTGAACATTTTGCCAACATAACGCGATCCGTGATCATGGAAAATTACAACCACTACATCTCCTTCTTTAAATCGATCTTTCATTTGGAACAAACCACCAATGGCAGCTCCGGCTGAATTACCCACCCAGATTCCTTCTTTTTTTACAATCTCACGGGTATAAACAGCAGCGTCGCGGTCTGTAACTTTTTCGAAATGATCGATAATGGAAAAATCAACATTCTCAGGAAGGAAATCTTCTCCGATGCCTTCGGTGATATAGGGATAAATCTCGTTTTTATCGAAGATACCGGTCTCCTTGTATTTTTTAAAAACTGAACCGTAGGTATCAATGCCAAGAATCTGGATGTTCGGATTTTTTTCTTTTAAATATTTTCCTGTTCCGCAAAGTGTACCGCCGGTACCAACACCAACAACCAGGTGTGTGATCTTCCCTTGTGTTTGTTCCCAAATCTCCGGTCCCGTTGTTTCGTAATGCGCCTGTGCGTTGGCAGGATTGTCGTACTGATTCGCTTTCCAACTGTTGGGTACTTCACTCACGAGTCGCGATGAAACGGAATAATACGAACGCGGATCTTCGGGATCGACATCGGTCGGACAAACAATTACTTCTGCACCAAAAGCGCGCAGGGCATCTACCTTTTCTTTCGATTGTTTATCTGTTGTTGTAAAAATGCATTTGTATCCTTTTACAATGGCTGCAATGGCCAATCCCATTCCGGTATTTCCGCTGGTTCCTTCAATAATGGTTCCGCCCGGCTTTAACAGTCCGGCTTTTTCAGCCTCTTCAACCATTTTAAGTGCCATGCGGTCCTTGATGGAATTGCCCGGATTAAATGTTTCTACCTTGGCATACACAGTGGCTTTAATGTCCTTGGTGATTTCGTTGAGCCTTACCATTGGGGTATGACCAATAGCTTCGAGAATGTTATTACAGACTTTCATGAAATGGATTTGGTGGGTCAAAAGTAGGAAAAAGTTCAGATAGGGTAGGTTCTTAGTCAAATCGAATAGCCTTAATCGGACTGATCCTGCTAACCAGCCATGTAGGAAGTAAAAGTGTGACCATGCAAATGATCATTGTGCCTGCATTTAACAGAATGATGGAAAAAATATCCATGCGGATTGGTACCGTATCGATGAAATAAGTGCTCTGATCGAGAGATAGAAAACCTGTTTGCCATTGAAGCAGGGCAAATCCTATTGCAATGATGTTTCCAGTAATCAGTCCTTTTCCAATCAGCACTACTCCATTGTAGAAAAATACCATTTGCAGTTTTTTGTTACTTGCTCCAAGCGCTTTCAGCAGTCCTATCATATTTGTGCGTTCCAAAATAAGTACCAGTAGTGTGGAACACATATTGATGAGCGATACAAGTAACATCAATGTAAGAATGACCCAGATGTTGAGGTCGAGGTACGATAACCACTGGAACAAATCCTGATGCAATTCGCGAATGGTTTTGGTTTGAAATTCCGGACCGATGTTCTTATAAATGAATTCATCCGAACGTTGTAAGTCGTCCCAACTGTTCAGCAAGACTTCAAATCCTCCTGCATAGTATTTTCCGCTGCCACCCGAATTGTGCATTTTGGCAATGACATTTAGTCCGGGATGATGGTACACAAAATGGGTGTCGCCTGATTGTTCTACTTCGGGATTGGATTCGAGTTCATATTCCGATGCAGCAGTAATTTTTGGATAATAGCTCAATGCCAGCCATGCAGTATCCGGAATCCATTTCGAAGCAAATTCATCGCTGGTTTCTCCGTAAAGTGTGTTTTCAGTACTCGCCACAACCACGCGAATAGTGGTGTCTGCTCCAGGTTTTAGCAATAAAGTAGAACGGGTACTAAATCCGTTTCCGAAATCGAAAAGGTAGTTTCCGCTTCCTCTTCCGTCGGCTTCAATAATCAGTTTACCGTCTTTTACATCATTGCGTACATACAACATGGCTGTTATTCCCCAGTTGTTGATTACACGCAAATGTTTGAGGTCGATGAACACCAGTTTTTTGTCCAGTTCATCCATGCCGGTGTGGTAAATTCCACAGACCTTCAGCTTACGTTCGCGGGGGGTATTGTTGCTGATGAAAAAGGAGGAGACGGTATCATTAACATGCAAACGAAGTCGTGATGCAAGTGTGCGTGAGATGATGATATCCTGACTTACAACATTGGCTTCGATATCGGGTAGTCGCCCTTCGACCAGGTTTTCGCTGAGGAAATCCCAGTTGTAATCGCCTGAAACCCCTTTTATCAATACTCCCTGAATTTCCCTGCGCCATTCCTTGTTGCTGTCGAGCTCCTGCGATTGGAGAATGGAGGGCTTGTAAGCATAAACCTGAATGTTTTTTACACCCGGTTCATCGTTGAGCGAAGGGTAAAAATCCTGTGATATCAATACCGGATCCGATTCCAGCGACGGATTGGCATTAAAGACCGTAATTTGAATATGAGCACCGAAACCAATAACTTTATTGCGGATCTCCTCCTGGAAACCGGTAACCACCGATAAGGATAAAATCATTACGGCAATTCCAAGAGCGATGCTCCAAACAGCAATGCGTAAAACGGGACGGGCAAAGCGATCTTCACCTTTTTCGTTTTTTAGCATGCGTTTTGCAATATGCCAACTAAAATTCATACTCAACGAAAGTACAGAATCTGAATGAAACGAACACTTCTTCCTACTGCCTGTCTAATGTTCAGCGCACTATTCGCTTGTTCTTCTGGCAGAACATCCCAGGCGGCGCCTTCTGAACATGCCCTTTCAATCGATACACCTTCGGTGAAAAAGGAGCTGATTGCAGAAAAAACCATCATGGGTGCAGAGCGAATGGATAGTATTTTGCCTCTCATCTCCGGGAAAAAAATCGCAATTGTAGCGAATCAAACTTCACTCGTGAATGGTGTCCATTTGGTTGATACGTTAATTGCTTCGGGTGTTGCTGTGCAAAAAGTTTTTGCGCTCGAACATGGATTTCGAGGAGAAGTGCAGGCAGGTGAGCATATCAAAAGCGGTAAAGATCCCAAAACGGGAGTACCCATCGTTTCCCTGTATGGAAATAATAAAAAACCAAAGGCAGAAGTTTTGCAGGATGTGGATGTCATTATCTTCGATATTCAGGATGTGGGAGCGCGTTTCTATACGTATATTTCTTCGCTGCATTACATTATGGAATCTGCAGCTGAAAACGGCAAAACTGTTCTTGTACTTGATCGCCCCAACCCAAATGGATTTTATGTGGACGGGCCGGTGTTGAACACGGAGCATAAATCGTTTGTTGGAATGCATCCTGTTCCCATTGTACATGGAATGACTGTTGCGGAATATGCGCAAATGATCAATGGTGAAGCCTGGTTGGCAGGTGGTGTGCAATGCGATCTTAAAGTTGTTTTGTGCAGCAATTACGATCATTCCGTTCTGTATGAATTGCCGGTGAAACCTTCTCCCAACCTGGTGAATCAGGCGGCGATCTACCTCTATCCTTCGCTGTGTTTGTTTGAGGGGACATTTGTTTCGGTTGGACGCGGTACTGATTTCCCTTTTCAGGTGATTGGTATGCCAGATTATTCACCCGGAACATTCCGTTTTACACCGCGATCTGCTGCTGCTGCCAAAAAGCCACCGCATATGGATGTAGAATGTAAGGGGTACGATCTGCGTGATTCAGCAAACAATGTGCTGAAAACCCGATGCATCAACCTGAATTGGCTGCTTACAATGTATGCGAATTGTCCGGATAAAAAGATTTTTTTCGAGAACGACGGAATGTTCACTTTGCTCGCGGGTGGAAAATTGCTTCGGGAGCAGATGGAGAAGGGGATGAGTGAAGCAGAAATTCGTAAAAGCTGGGAAAAAGAACTGACTTCCTTTATGGAAATCCGTAAAAAGTACCTTCTGTACAAGGATTTTTAGCCTTGATTTGTTGTTCCGAAGGCAATTTCATTAATTTTAACAATACCGCTGTCTTTCCCGCTCTCAGAGGACTGAAATTGTTATTTTTGCTCCACTGATTCTCTTCACATGAACATCTCTGTATCCTGGTTGCGGCACTACCTCAAAACCGATCTTGCTACCAATGAACTTGCCGATCTGCTTACCGATATTGGTTTGGAAGTGGAAAGCGTGGAAAAAGTGGAAAGCGTAAAGGGTGGTTTGGAAGGAATGGTTGTGGGTGAGATCCTAACCTGCAACAAACATCCGGATGCAGATCGTTTGAAGATTACTACGGTGAATGTTGGAGAGGCTGAACCATTGCAGATTGTTTGTGGTGCTCCCAATGCAGCTGTGGGTCAGAAGGTGATTGTTGCGCTTAACGGTGCGAAACTTTTCCCAAGTGAAGGTGATCCGTTCACCATCAAAAAAAGCAAAATACGCGGGGTCGAATCCAATGGAATGATCTGTGCGGAAGATGAAATAGGTCTGGGAAAAGGTCACGACGGAATTATGGTTCTTCCTGCGGAGGTGGAGGTTGGACTTCCGGCTGCAAGGTATTTTCAATTGGAAAGCGATGAAGTAATTTCAATTGGTTTAACACCTAACCGAGTTGATGCGGCTTCGCATTATGGTGTGGCTCGCGATTTATTTGCTGCTATCCGTTTTCGCGGTGATAAGGCTGAATTGGAATTTCCTCATCAGAAACCACTTGATTTAAAAAAGGGAGTTTTCCCTGTAAAAGTGCGTGTAGAAGATCAGGAATCCTGTAAACGATATGCAGGCATTACCATAGGGAATATTAAAGTTACGCCTTCACCTCAATGGTTGCAAAATCGTTTAAAAGCGATCGGTGCGCGTCCCATCAACAATGTGGTGGATATTACTAATTTTGTAATGCACGAACTTGGTCAGCCACTGCATGCTTTTGATGCTGCTGCCATTGGAGGAAATACCATTGTTGTACGCAAAGCAATTAGTGGGAAACGTTTCATTGCCCTCGATGAAGTGGAGCGAGAATTGCGCGATGTGGATACCATGATTTGCGATGAAGAGAAAGAGCTTTGCATTGCAGGTGTGTTTGGTGGATCGAAGTCGGGTGTAAATGATTCCACGCAACGAATTTTTCTAGAGAGCGCCTGGTTCGATCCTGCACATGTGCGCAAAACTGCACGTGGTCATGGTTTGAATACCGATTCTTCCTTTCGCTTTGAACGAGGTGCCGATCCGGATATGGTCGTACCTGCTTTGCATCGCGCTGCTGAATTGATTGTCGACCTATGCGGTGGGATTGTGGAATCGGATATCAGCGATTTTTATCCTGTGCCTTTTTCTCCGTTCGAAGTGGATATCGATCCGGAAAAAATCAATACAATCATCGGGACCACTATTTCTTCGGATGAGATGCAAATGATTCTCGAATTGTTATCCATAAAAATTGTTTCAACCAACAAAACATGGTCACTGCAGGTTCCGCCATTCAGAGTGGATGTTCAGCGTCCAGTCGATATTGCAGAGGAAATATTACGTATTTACGGATACAACAGGATTCCTCTTCCTGCGCGAATGAGTTCTTCTTTAAATCCTGCTCCAAAACCCGATCGGGATGCGGTTCGCCATACTGTTTCTGATCTGTTGTCTTCCAACGGATTTTTCGAGATTCTCTCCAATTCACTTACCCGGAGCGATTATGCTGCTCTTGCGGGAAGTGAGCAGATGAAAGAGGAATGGCATGTGCGCCTGCTCAATCCACTGAGTTCTGAACTGGATGTAATGCGTCAGACTTTGCTTTTTTCGGGATTGGAGGCGATTTCGCATAATCTGAATCGGCAGCAGTCTGATCTTCGTTTTTACGAATTCGGAAAAATATATTTTCATTTTGGCAACGGAAAATACGAGGAACAACAGCGCTTATCGCTTTTCCTAACCGGTAGAAAAGAGAATGAAAGCTGGAACGCATCTTCCAATGATGTTTCCTTTTTCACCTTGAAATCGGCAGTGATGAATGTCTTTGCCCGCTTAGGATTGAGTGCTGCATTACGTACAGTTGCATTGGAAAACGCATGGTTTGAAGATGGTCAGGCGCTCGAGATTGCGAAGAAAAAAGTTGCAGAATTCGGATGGATTCGTGGCGCGATCACCAAAAAGATGGATATCCGTCAGACCGTATTTTATGCCGATATTCATTGGGATGTGGTGTTGGGATTGTTGCACATGAATAAAGTGAAGTACAAGGAAATTTCTAAGTTTCCTGAAGTCCGTCGCGATCTTTCACTCTTGCTCGATGAAAAAATCACCTTCTCCGAAATCGAAAACATTGCTCGTCAGTCGGAGAAAAAACTTTTGCGGGAAGTTGGATTGTTCGATGTTTATCAGGGAAAAAATCTGGAAAGCGGAAAGAAATCTTATGCCTTGCGTTTTGTTTTGCAGGACCCTGAACAGACACTTACCGATCAGGTGATTGATAAGACAATTGAAAAGATTAAACAATCCCTGGAGCAACAATTGGGAGCTCAACTTCGATCGTAATATGCGCGTAACCGGAAACAGATGGATGTATAACCTGCTGTACCCGCACATGAATTTTTTCGTGAAGCGGTTCTTCAGGCAATTCCGCTATTACGGATTCGAAAAAATTCCCAAAAATGAGGCGGTCATCCTTGCCCCTAATCACCAGAACGCCTTTTTAGATGCTATTGTGATGACCTATGGCCTTGGCTGGAAAAACCAGTTAAGCTTTCTGGTGCGTGCTTCCATTTTTAAAAAACCATTAGCAGCAAAATTTCTTTATTCACTCAACATGCTTCCCGTGTATCGAAAGGATCATGACGGCATGGAGAATATGGATAAGAACGATGAGGTTTTTGATAATTGTATTTATCTGCTTAAAAATAAACGTCCGCTGATGCTTTTTCCGGAAGCAACACATACATTACGCCGACGATTACTTCCACTTAAAAAGGGGGTTACGCGAATTGCATTCAGCGCAGAAGAGCAAAATGATTTTGCTTTGGGAGTGAAAATTTATCCCATAGGAATTAATTATTCTACTCCCCGTGATTTTTACGGTGATTTGCTGATGAAAGTAGGCGAGCCAATTCATGTCAGTGAGTACCTGGAATTGTACAAGGAAAGTCCTGCAAAGGCACATGCCCGCATCCGTACAGAACTGGAAGCCCGTATGCGTGAACTCATGATTGATATCCGCACGGATGAACATTATGAGCTCGTTGAAGGATGGCGCCAGATGGATGCCAATAACAAGGGGATTGATGATGTGGAGAAAGAATTTGACAATGCAAAACAGCTGATCGCACGCGCTGAAAAATTTATTGGGGATCATCCGGAGGAAGTCGGGGAATGGCATCAGAAAATGGCCGAATACCGCCACCTGCTGAATAGAAATAAATTGAGCGATAAACATTTTTCTCCTTCTGCACCGCGTTTCAATCCGGTTTTATCGGTATTGCTAACCGTGCTGTTGTCGCCTTTCATCGTTTTTGGCGGGATTCATAATTTCTTTCCTTTTGTAGCTGCGCGTTATATCGTAAAAAAATACATTAAAGATCCCGGGTTTCAGAGCTCCATTAAGGTTGCTGTGGCTGCATTTATGTTTCCGGTATTGCATATTTTGTGTTGCCTGATTTACTGGATGCTCAGCGGTTCTTTTGGTGGAGCGCTTTTGTATTGGTTTGTTATTCTTTTTACCGGTGAGGTAGCGCTATGGTATTACCTGAAATGGGAACAATTCAATCTTTCCCGAAGAACAGCAGCATTTATTCAAACACCCGATGGCAAGGAAGCGGTTTCCCTGCGTCGTGATTTATCCCTTGTTCTTGATCGCTTTTAATTTGGGCAAGGTATTTGCAGTTTTACACTTATGAGAACATTTTTTGCCTTTTTGCTTGTTGCGTTGGTCGGACAAGTCCACAGTGCCGGTGACACCTTGCGTAGTTATCGTGTGAATGATTTTTTCCGACCGCTACCTGAGTTGGATCAGCATGTGGAAGAAGTTTTTCTGCGTCTAAGCGATGAACAACGCGTTGCACAAATGATTATGCCTGCTGCAGGTAAACTCGGTAAATCGACAGCACATGTGCAACGACTCATCCGCGAGGGGAAAATAGGAGGTGCTATTTTGCTGAATGGTACCAAAACGGAATTCACCAATTTCTCCCGTCAATTTGATAGTGTTTCCGTCGCGAACGGACACCCGCGTTTGCTGTATTCGGCCGATGCAGAGCTGAGCCTGATCAATATGAAGATCAAGGAAACACAAAAAGTAAAATACGCCAACAAGATCCGTTCATTCGATGTGCTGAGAAAGGAAACTGAAAAGATTTGTGCCGAACTGAATGCAATGGGCGTGCAGTGGAATTTTGCACCTGTGGTCGATCTTTCACCAAATTCTACTGTAAGTTTTCGGAGTTTCGGATTGAATAAGGATACCATCATTCAGTTTTCGAATGAATTCATCCGTATCTCTCAGGCAAGAAATATTATCGCCACTGCAAAGCATTTTCCCGGACATGGATACGTGGTGGGTGATACGCATAAACAACTGGTGTTTATCGATGGAGAAATGAAAGAGGTGGATGTATACAAGCCACTCATCAGAGACAGTGTATTGTCGATCATGATCGGACACATCGCTGTAAAAAACAATAAGAAGTACGACACCGATGGATTGCCATCAACAGTAAGCCGGAAAATTGTAACCGGATTATTGCGTGAGGAAATGGGTTTCCGCGGATTGATCGTTACGGACGCGATGGGAATGGGAGGAGTGGTGAATGTGCCGCAATCTGGATTGAAAGCAGCCAAAGCAGGTTGTGATGTAATTCTAATGCCGCGTGATGAAGATGCTGTGCATGCAGATATTTTGGCAGAGATAAAAAAGGATGAAGTCTTCCGCGATCAGGTGTATGAAAGTGTGAAGCGAATCATCCGAATCAAAATAATTTTAGGCATCCTCTCATGATGCACTATTTTTCAATAGCATTCGCTTTCCTCATGATGAAATCATCATACGAAGCACAAACTTCTACTGCACAATCTGCGATTGATGTGAAGGCGGTCATAGAGCAATTATTTGCCGGAATGCGAAACGGTGATAGCAGTCTGGTCCGACAAGTCTTTCATGTATCCGCGCGTTTGCAGAGCGTGGTGGAACAAAAAGGAATTCCTCAACTGGCAACAGAGTCGGTTGATGAATTTGTAAAGGCAGTAGGAACACCACATCCTGAGATCTGGGATGAGCAGATCCGCAGCTGGAAAATTGATATCGACGGTGATCTTGCTTCGGTATGGACCGATTATGAATTTTACCTGGGCAAAAAATATTTGCATTGCGGTGTAAATGCCTTTCATCTGTTTAAAACAGCAATGGGTTGGAAGATCACACAAATAACCGACACACGAAAAAGGGAATGTCAGCAATCGGATAAAGGGATTTCAATTACTGAAAAAGTAAAGCCATTCGAATTGGAGATCAATAAGGTGATGGATGAATGGCACATGGCTGCAGGAAAAGGCGATGAAGATGTTTTTTTCGGTACGATGGCAGACGATTTTATTTACCTCGGTACGGATAAAACTGAACGCTGGACGAAAACTGCATTTTGGGATTTTGCAAAAAAGTATTTTGAGCGTAAGGAAGGAGCATGGAAATTTAAACCGTTGTCGCGCAACATTTATTTCACCGATGATTTGTCGTACGCCTGGTTCGAAGAACATCTCGATACCTGGATGGGAGTGTGCCGTGGTAGCGGTGTATTGCGATTCTCAGAGGGGAAGTGGACGCTAAAGCATTATAATTTGTCGGTTACGATCAATAACGACAAGGTGCAGGAGTTTATTAAGCTGAAGCCGAATTAGGGTTTCACAGATGGGCACTTGCATGCTCAGTGCAAGTGGATGGAGGGTAGGCCTTTTACAGATGAATGAAAGGATGGATTTGTCAAGCCTTATTTACCAAATTCAATTAATAAATCGATCTGAAGCCGCACCTTATTTAGCTACATCCAAAAACAGAAGATATTCTCTTCACTCTTTCCTTCCATACTTCTCGCCTTCAGTAGATACCTACCTGCCTACTGTGAGGCAAGCAATCAATTCCCCTGTTTGATCCTGTCCAGTTCGTCTTTTGCTCCGCTTTCTTTTCGCTGATTCTGAATCTTTGCGTTTCCGAATTTGTAGCTAAAAGATAAAGTAAATACCCTCGAATCGCTCCAGGCTTCCATATTGATGTCCATATTATTAAAGAACACCGTTCCGCGGAATCTGCTTTTCCAAAATAGATCGCCCGCACTGAATTTAATGGTGCCTTTTTCTTTCATGATTTTTTTCTGTACTCCAAGACTGATACTTGACATGGGTTTCATAATGAATACACCATAAACTTGTTTCGACATGTAAAAGGCACTCAGCTCAGCGCTCCATCCTTTGCTAAAAGTGAACTGATTTGTCGAATTGATCATCCATGACCACATGCCAACATCGAAACTCTGACCCGAAATTTTTCCGTTGTACTGGTTATGATAGGCGGTAATAAAATTCATGCTCATCCACCATTTGGAAATCGGGATGGGTAGCATGGAGGAGATGGTCCAGTTTTCGAGCGAATTCAGGTTTTCGTTTGTTGCAAATGTTGTTCGTGTGGAATCGACCTGCGAGGTGACTTGCGTAATTACTCCTGTAGTGTGCGAATAGCCAACAGTTGTGGTAAGGAAGCCCATGAAGGTATGTCCAACTTCGAAGGCATTGGTAAATTGTGGTTGCAGCAAGGTGTTTCCACGCATGTAAGTGTAGGGATCGAGGAAATAAAGAAAAGGATTCAGATCGCGGTAACTCGGACGATCGATGCGACGGGAATAGCTAAAGTTAATTTCGTTTTTCTTGTTGATGGTATAACTCATTGCTCCGCTTGGAAAAAGTTGTGTGTAATTCCTGGTAAATACGGAATCAATAGTAATCTGTTCTCCCCGTGCGCGTGTATTTTCCACCCGTAAACCAAATTGCAATCCTATTTTGTCGCTCAGTTGGTATTGTCCGTTTACATATGCGGCGTTGATGTTTTCTGTATATTTAAAATGATTCGTTTTTGTGGTGTCGACATATTCTGTTCCGTTTTCTACGATCCAGTAACGGGCGTTATTGTCGGTGCTGACGAAACTTGATTTTAATCCGGTTTCAAGTCGTAGTTTTTTATTGATGGATTTTACATAATCGGCTTTCGCGCTTTTGATGTCAACTTTCCCAGGTAATTCACTACGGAGTATGAGTGGAATACCAAACGGAGTACCGCCGGCATCGAAGTAATCGGTCACAAAAAACTGTGGATTGCTCTGATCGAAAATGGCGTAATCGAGATTGACTTTTAGTTCACCTCCTGTTGTATCGGTAACCCAACGGTAATTGATGTTGCCGTTGAAATTACTCCATTTTTCACTGTTCTTTCCATTCGTTTGAGAGGAAGAAAGTGGTCCTCCGATGGCATCAGTGATAAATGTATTGTTTGTGTTGCGATCACCTCCGGCGGTTTGCATGGCATTTACAAAAAATCCGATGGTGTGGTTTTTATGCGGATAAAAATCCACTCCGAATTTTCCGCTGTGCGACTGACTCGTGTCTTTTCCTTGGGAGGATTGTTTGAAAATACTTTCTACCTGTTCGTTCTCACGAAATTTCCGGGAGAGATCGAACCAATTGGCGGAGTTTCTTCTGCCGTAATTGTACGATCCGAAAAAATTCCATTTTTCAGTGCGGTGGTTGAGATTGAAACCTGCATTTTCTCTGTCGTAAAAACCCTGTGTGTAGGAAACGTAAACGGATCCATTGCTGCCTAGCATTTTATTTTTCTTTAGCACTATATTGATCACGCCTCCTTGTCCGGAAGCATCGTAGCGGGCCGAAGGATTGGTAATGATCTCGATGCGCTCAACCTGGTCGGCCGGTAAATTGGATAGCATGGTAGAGACATCCTGACTCGATAGGTAAGTTGGTTTACCATCAATCATGATGGTAAGTCCCGATTTTCCCTTGAGTGAAATGTTTCCGTCTTTATCTATCATCACCCCGGGTGATCTGCGCAAAACTTCAAGGGCAGTATTTCCTGCAGATACGATGGAGTTTTCTACGTTCACAATGGTCATGTCGAACCTGCGTTCTATAAATGGTTTTTGTGCAACAACAGTAATTTCTTCGAGTGATTCCGAACTTTCTTTAAGAACAATTTTTTCAAGCGATTTCGTTTCCCCTTCTGCAAGTTCCAATGGACCAAAATAACTTTTCGTATAGCCAATGGATGAAATAAGCACCAGAAAATCCCCGGCGTTCAGATCTTCCAGTTGAAAGTTTCCATTTTCATCGGTCGTAGTACCTTTTATCAGTGAAGAATCTTTAGCCTCCAGTAAAAGAATGTTGACAAATGGGAGCGCGGCATCTTTACTATCCGTTACAGATCCGGAAAGTGTAGCGTTTTGTGCATGTGAAAGAAACATCGCAAAACAGCCGGCAAGCAGGAAAATGAGCTTCATGGTTTGAATTTGATGCAAAATTATTCGCTGCAGGACGCCGGAATCAAAAAATGTGATGAGTGGTAGAATTTCCAATACTTCATAATTCGATTGGATCTGAATTATTGCTATATTTGCAAAAATGAATTGGCAAGATTATATTATTTCAGATCAAGAGATTCTTTTAGGTAAACCTGTTGTAAAAGGTACACGTTTATCTGTAGAATTAATTCTTGAATTACTAGAAATGG
>JBKBUQ010000129.1:0-8594 GCA_046289975.1 Flavobacteriales bacterium
ACTTCCGCCACCGCGCGTTGGAACGGGTTTCTTACCGAAAGTATCAGTCATAGCCTGACTTGCCGCTTTGTAACCCGGAGAATCAGTGGAGATAACAATAGGTTCACCACCGTGATGCGGACGAACTTCGACCTTCACACTCTTGGGTGCAATGCGTTCAAAATGATCTTTGAATAATTTGGTGATCTCATGAGAATCCTGATTGGGAACCAGACGCATTGAAATTTTTGCAAATGCTTTTGAAGGAAGAACGGTTTTAGCACCTTCTCCAATGTAACCACCCCAAATTCCGTTTACGTCGAGCGTTGGACGAATACCGGTGCGTTCGATAGTGGTAAATCCTTTCTCTCCGTGTTCCTGATCGATAGCAAGATCTTTTTTGTACTCATTCAAATCGAACGGTGCCTTATTCAGTTCTGCGCGATCTGCAGCGCTCAATTCATTTACTTTATCGTAAAAACCGGGAATGGTAATGTGATTGTTTTCATCGTGCATCGACGCAATCATTTTTGCAAGAATATTGATTGGATTTGCAACTGCACCACCGTAAACCCCACTGTGAAGATCACGGTTCGGACCGGTAACTTCCACTTCCAGATAACTCAACCCGCGCAATCCGGTATCGATAGATGGAATATCATTGGCAATAATCGCCGTATCGGAAATTAAAATAACATCTGCTTTCAGGCGATCTTTATTTGCTTTTACGAATGGACCAAGATTATCTGATCCCACTTCCTCTTCGCCCTCAATCATGAATTTGATGTTGCATGCAAGCGTTCCGGTGCGCATCATCGTTTCGAATGCTTTCACGTGCATGTACACCTGACCTTTATCATCGCAGGCACCACGGGCATAAATTTTTCCGTCTTTGATCACAGGCTCAAATGGAGGCGATGTCCAAAGTTCATACGGATCTGCAGGCTGCACATCGTAATGTCCATAAACCAATACGGTTGGCAATTTGGAATCAATTATTTTTTCGCCGTACACAATAGGATTTCCCGGTGTAACACAGAGTTCTACTTTATCCGCACCGGCTTCTATCAATCGGGCTTTGATCGCTTCAGCTGTTTTTAGCACATCCGCCTGGAACTTTGGGTCGGCACTAACACTCGGTATCCGCAAAAGATCGAGTAACTCATTGATAAAACGGTCCTTATTGGACTCGATGAAGGTAGGTATGGCGCTCATTTTAGAAATATTTCGGGCAAATATACGGTTTATCCCCGCGCATCATTTTTGCCATGTATTGCCATCTGATTTTTCGGAATTAACCAAGATGCAACCTTTGTAGGCCTTTCTTAGTCATTGTTTCGATATTTGAGGTAAATCACTCTTTTTCAAATTTTAACATGAAAAACGCATCCATTTTCCAATTGCTTTCAATTTCATCCTTCCTTCTGAGTATTAGTCCGGCCATTGCTCACAGCGATGTAATAGATCCCAAACCTCCGATGGTGGTGAATAAGGGTCAGTGGGACAATCGTGCTCTTTACAGAATGACCATAGGCGGAGGAGAAGCCTGGCTCGAAAACGGCGGGATCACTTTTCATTTCCGCAATCAGGAAGACCTTGAAAAATTGCATTTGCTGCATCACAATAAAATCCAGGCCTCGGATTATTCAGGGATCAGAAACCATGTTTACCGTCAGAATTTCATTGGAGCAAACACCAATGCACAAGCCATCGGAACAGAGTGGGCGAATTTTCATCACAACTATTTTTTAGGTGATGATCAAAGCAAATGGAGAGGTCAGGTTCCTGTTGCCTATACGGTACAGTACAGCAGTTTCTATTCCGGAATTGATTTACGTATAGGCAGCAAGGATGGATATTTCAAATACGATTTCATTGTTTCTCCAGGGGCAGATCCTGCGCAGATCAAATGGAATTATTCCCTTATCGAACCAAAACTGGTGAACGGCAAACTGATCTTCTCCACCCATGCAGGAGAAGTTGTAGAATACATTCCGGAAGCCTACCAGATGATCGATGGTCAGAAAAAATTAATATCCTGTAACTACCAACTCAAAAACGGAATTGTTTCTTTTCAGCTGGGAAGAAATTACAATCCCAATTTGGAATTGATCATCGATCCAACACTGATCTTTTCCACCTTTACCGGTTCAACTACAGACAACTGGGGGTTCACTGCTACCTACGACAACAGTGGAAATCTATACGCCGGAAGTGTTGCATTCGGAACAGGATATCCTACAACAGCAGGAGCCTACGACAACAGCTTTAACGGAGGAACAACCGACATTGGAATCACCAAATTTTCTGCAACAGGAAACACCCGCTTGTATTCCACTTTTGTTGGAGGATCGAACAGTGAAGCACCGCATTCGTTAATGGTAAATGCTGCAGGTGAATTGCACATTTTCGGAACAACCAGTTCGAGTAATTTCCCGGTAACAGCAGGATCGTACGATAATTCATTCAACGGCGGAACAAATATCACCATCAACGGAATCTCCTACTCGGCCGGTGTCGACATGATCGTTGTAAAGATGAATGCAGCAGGAAATGCATTACTGGCTTCAACCTTTGTGGGAGGAACAGCCAACGACGGAGTAAACACAGCTGCAACACTTAATTTTAATTACGCCGACCAGATGCGCGGAGAAATCATTCTCGATGCCGCCGGCAATGTGTACGTTACTTCTTCTACCCTATCCAATAATTTCCCCACAACTGCGGGATCACTATCACAAACATTATCCGGAACACAGGATGGATGTGCTTATAAGCTCGATGCCGGATTAACAACGCTTGTTTGGAGCACCTACATTGGCGGAAGCAGCACCGATGCCGGATACGCACTTAAAGTTGCCTCCAATGGAAGCGTATATGTTGGTGGCGGGACACGAAGCACCAATCTTGCCGTAAGCGCAGGAACACTGCACGCCACCGCTCCCGGAGGAACAGCCGATGGATATATTTTCAATCTTGATGGAAATACCGGAGCATCGATCAGAGGAACCTATATCGGAACAAACAATTACGATCAGGTTTACCTTCTTGAACTCGACAATGACGATGATGTTTACGTAACCGGACAAACAAAAGGAACCTACCCGATCACTCCCGGTGTTTTCAGCAGCGGAACAAGCAAACAATTCATTCACAAACTAACGCCTAACCTCAACACCACCGTTTATTCCACCGTCATCGGAAACACAACAGGTACAACCATCAACATTTCTCCCACAGCATTTCTGGTTGACGATTGCGAAAACGTTTATTTGAGCGGATGGGGCGGAAACACCAACAACGAAGGAAGCACCACCGGTCTTCCGGTAACATCCGATGCCTACGATGCAACAACCGACGGTAGCGATTTCTACTTTTTCGTTCTTGAGCGCAATGGCGGGAGTCAATTGTACGGCACCTTTTTCGGCGGAACTTCGGCAGAACACGTTGATGGAGGAACATCACGTTTTGATCCGAACGGAACCATTTATCAGGCTGTGTGTGCAGCATGCGGAGGTGGAAATACCTTCCCCACAACACCGGGTGTAGTTGCTCCCAACAACGGAAGCACCAATTGCAATCTTGGAGCCATCAAAATGGAGTTCAGTTATACAGGAATCGTTGCAGATGCAAATGCTGCTCCGAATGTTGTTGCCTGTGGTGCTCCATACAATGTAAATTTCCAGGGATCTTCGTCGGGTGTACATCACATCTGGAATTTTGGCGATGGTTCTCCTAATGCTTTAATTCAAAATCCAATCCACACATTCAATGCAGTTGGTCAGTACGATGTAATGTATATCGCTATCGATTCTTCCACCTGTAATATTGCCGATACAGTTTTTCTTTCGGTTGAACTTTTACCAAGCGCAATTTTTGCAGCCGAATTCGATATTCCTCCTTTCGATCCTTGTCAGCCCGGCGGCTTAACGGTAGATCTTCAATTTACCGGTAGCGGAGCAGATTCGCTCTCGTGGAACATGGGCGATGGAACCATCATTGCAGATAACCTCGCCGTTTCGCATACCTATTCCACACCCGGAACATTTATCATAACCTTAACAGCGTGGGATTTTCTCTGCAACCGCTCAGAAACGTTTACCGATACTGTAGTATACAATGCAAACACCGTTTTCGCCAACGCAAATGTTTCTCCCAATATCATTGCATGCGATCCTCCTTACAACGTAAGTTTTGTAAGTACTTCAACAGCCCCTCAGCATTTTTGGGATTTTGATGATGCTGCCAACAGCACTTCAACACAACAGAATCCGAATTTCACCTTCGTGGATGTAGGCAATTACAATGTGATGTATATAGCTATAGATCCAACTTCTTGTAATCTTGCAGATACCGCTTATTTGTCGGTTACTATTCTTGAACCAAAAGTGTTCAGTGCAACCTTATCCAGCACACCTGTTCCTCCTTGTACTGATTCTGTTTTCATGAATATTCAATTCACTGGTACCGGAGCAGACTCACTGATCTGGGACATGGGAGAAGGAACCACTTTTGTGGGCGATACACTGATCGATTTCAGTTACACCACTCCTGGTAATTACACGATTACCATGACCGCATTCGACTTGTTGTGTAACCGATCTGAAGTGATCACCTTGAATGTAGACGTACAGGGAAGTGCTGCACAGGGAGTTCCTGTTATTCCCAACGTATTCTCCCCTAATAGCGATGGAAAAAATGATCAGTTCGTATTGTTCTATTCCAACCTTCCGGGCGTTGATGCTTTAGCCAGTCTCGATGTTTACCATATGGAAGTTTACAATCGCTGGGGCGTGAAAGTTTTCGAATCCGACGACAGCATAAAACGTTGGGATGGAAAGATCAAAGGTGATCCCGCATCCGAAGGCGTATACTTTTACATCTGCACCTACCAGCGTACGTGTTGGGATACTGAACCGACCACCGTTAACGGTCATGTTACAGTAACAAAATAATCGATCATTCTTGCATTCCTTCCATTCAGCAGATTTATACCCTCATCTGCTGAATGGTTATTTTTTTAACATACCTCTAGTTTAAAGCAACCATATGCGCTTATTTTGGGTCTACTACTTACACCCAATACAACCGCATGAAAAAGCTTTTCCTTGCAAGCATCACGTTGTTAAGCTGTTCTAACGCATTTAGCCAGCTTGTTGTTAACAACACCACATTGACACCTACCCAATTGGTACAGAATGTACTTGTTGGAACCGGGGTTACGGTTTCTAACGTAACTTTTAACGGCGCTCCCGGAAATACGGTAACCGTGCAGGCAGGTCAGTTCAACGGAAGCAGTTCGAACATCGGTTTGGCCGGAGGAATTATCCTTGCTTCAGGAAACGCACAGGTTGCGGTTGGGCCTAACAACAACGGAGGTGCTTCTCAGGGTCCTCCACAGGGCATTTTGGCAACCGATCCTGATCTTGCTGCGATTACCCCTAACCAGATCTACGATCAGGCTGTTCTCGAGTTTGACTTTGTTCCTATTGGTGATTCTATTTCTTTCCGCTATGTGTTCGCATCAGAAGAGTACAACGAATACGTTTGTGCTTCGGTAAACGACGCCTTTGGATTTTTCATCAGCGGTCCAGGCATTACCGGACCTTACACCAACAATGCAAAAAACATTGCAACCATTCCCGGAACCAATACTCCGGTTTCTATTAATACCGTTAATCTTGGAGTCGCAGGAACTGCAGGAACTGCAGGAAATTGCAGCTCTATCGATCCGGCATGGGCCTCTTACAATGTTTTTTATGCCGGTACAAACACCCAAAACAGTGTGCAGTACGATGGCTGGACTGTTGTATTAACTGCAAAAACAGCAGTACAGTGCGGACAAACCTATCACATCAAACTCGCTATTGCGGATGCAGGTGATGGTGTTTGGGATTCAGGTGTGTTCCTCGAAGGCGGATCACTTACTTCGATTGGTGTTGATGTAACGGTTGCAACCATTTCCGGAAACAACACCATCATTGAAGGTTGTTCCGATGCCACATTTGTATTCAGCCGACCTTCTGATTCAACCGATCTTACCATTGCAATAGCCATCTCCGGAAATGCTACCAATGGTGTCGATTTCAGTTTCCTTCCCGACAGTGTTTATTTCCCTGTTGGTGTTGACACTGTAAACCTCGTTGTAAATCCTATTGCCGACGGTGTAATAGAAACTACAGATACACTAATCATTACTGTTTATACCATTACTCCGTGTGGAGATACTGTAATTAAAACTGCCGAGCTTTACATAATCGATCCTGTTCCCATAACCGCAGAAGCAGGACCCAATCAAAACCCGACCTGTCCGGGTCAGGCTGTTAATCTTGCTGCTTCTGCCAGCGGAGGAAATCCACCGTTCAATTATACATGGTCAAGCGGTGCTGCCACGCAAAACACAACCGTGAATCCCATGGTTACAACAATGTATTACCTTACAGTAACCGACATCTGTAATCTTGTTGGAACCGACTCGGTACTGATAACTGTTCCCATACCCGCGCCCTGGAATATCAGCTCTCAGGACGAAACCACACTATGTCCGGGCGATCCTGCAAATTTAAGTGTAACCGTAAACGGCGGAGGTTATCCCCCTTACACCTACAACTGGAGCAGCGGGGGAACAACAACTTCTACCACTGTAAATCCGGTTACTACCACAACGTACAATTTCACTGTTACCGATAACTGTAACCTTGATACAATAATTCCTGTTACTGTAAATGTTCCGGTTTACCAACCATTGGTGATAACCATCTCCGATGAACAATTATGTCTTGGTGAAGGACTTCAGGTAACACCTGTTGTAAGTGGTGGCGCAGAAGGAAATTTATTCGGATGGACAGGCCCGACAGGAACCAGTTTCGTTATTGATCAGGGCGCAGGTACGACCTTCTTTACCAATCCGCAGAATGGCGATTACATCATTATGGTAACCGATCAGTGCAGCACCATTGCAATGGATACAGCTGCTTACACTTTTGTGGGCTGTGAGATCATTATTCCGAATGTGTTCTCACCCAACAACGATGGTTCAAATGATCTTTGGTACATCACCAATTTAGAATACCACCCCAACACTGCCGTTAAAGTATACAACCGCTGGGGATTGGTTGTATTTGAAAGCGATAATTACCAAAACACCTGGAATGGCGGAGATGTATCCGACGGAACCTACTTTTATATTGTAGTTCCGCAGAGGGAAGGATATGGCCCTTACAATGGAACTGTAACCATATTGCGCCATTAATACTCAGAAAATAAAACCGGAAAAAGGACTTCAGAAATGAGGTCCTTTTTATTATGCTTTAGAATCAAACTCAACAACAAAACGCGAACCATTGGGCTGACGGTTCTCGATGAATATTTTTCCGTTGTGCGACAAAACAAAATGACGCGTAATGTAAAGCCCCAATCCTGTACCCTTGGCAGAGCGGGTATTCTCATCACCTGAACGAAAGAAACGGGCAAATACTTTTTGTTTTTCCTTTTCCGGAATTCCATTTCCTTCATCTTCAACTGTTAACCTTATGCGTTCATTTCGTTTTTCCAGCGCTATTCTGATCGTTGATCCTTTCGGAGAATATTTAACGGCATTCTCATATAGATTTCCTACAATAGAATTCATTGCATCAGCATCAAAAGAAAAAATCACAGCGGGAGAAACGTTTACTAGTGTAGTATGATCTTTACCAACTGTTGTTTGCAAATGTTCTATAGAAGCAACTAAAAATGCAGAAAGATCTGCGGTTGACCGAAACACAGGAAATTCATTTTGTTCGATACGTGAAGCAGTAAGAATATTCCCGGTCAAACCATTTAGCCGGTCGATATCCCTGATGGCGCGCTCAAGCAATTGTTTTTGTTTTTCCTCATCTACCTTTCGAAGCAATAATGTTTCCAGCTGCAGTCGGATGGAGGCAATGGGTGTTTTAAATTCATGAGTAACTGATAGCAAAAAATTTCGCTGAATACGCGCAAGTCGCAATTCTTTTAAATAGGAACGATAGGTGAAAATAAACCCTGCCAATAATAAAAGAGCAAAAACCAAACCTTCACCCCACACCATCAAAATCCGTTGTTCCAATCGTGGATGATCGGCATGTACCACGCGTGTGAGACGTGAAATCAAATAAGCCCACCACCCTAATTGCGCCAGGATGTAAAAAAACATCAAAAAGAGAAGTATGATCAGTCGGTTACTGCGTCTGTTCGTCATACTGCAAGATAAACACGATTTCGCTTCGAAAAAAACGATGTAATCAGGATTGGCTGAAGGACTCCCATTCTCTTAGCAGAGAAAGAAAGCGTTCGCCGTATTTTTCCATTTTCCGATCAGACAATCCGGAAATGGAGCGCAATTCCGATTCGCTCAACGGTAAGCGGTCGCACATTTCACGTAAACTTCTATCGTGAAACACGATGTATGGAGCAACCTTTTCTTCCCTGGCAATTTCCAATCGCAATTTTCGCAATGCCTCGAATAGTTCGCCGGAATCTGCATCCCGTTGATGCGCAACCAATATTTCAGGAACTGGTCTGTTCCTTTCTGTTTGCCGCGACGGAATCTCTGCCAGCTGCACGCGCCCCTTCCCTGCTAAAACATCCTGAGC
>JBKBUQ010000130.1:0-8355 GCA_046289975.1 Flavobacteriales bacterium
GAGCAGTGCAATCATTGTACTGGTTGCTTCTGTAATTTTTGCTTTAGTCGTGTTTCTGATGGATTTCATTTTCGGAATCCGCAGTGCAGGACCTGAAGGCGGTTTTGTTTGGAAGGGTATCCTTGGATACTTCTATGATATTTTTAAATAAATAATGCACCGGTAACGATGGGAGAAATTACCAAAAAATGGTACGTCGTACGCGCTGTCTCCGGTAAGGAGAAAAAAGTGCGTGATCAGGTCGAGCTGGAGATGAGCAGGTTGGGTTATTCTGACCTTGTGCCTCAGGTACTCATTCCTACCGAAAAGATCTACCAGATCCGCAATGGGAAAAAAGTGAGCAAGGAACGCAGTTACCTTCCGGGGTATGTGCTGATTGAAGCTACACTTACCGGCGAGATCGTGCATGCTATAAAGAACCTGTCGAATGTAATTGGCTTTCTTGGCGCGGAAAAAGGAGGAGATCCTGTTCCGCTGCGCGCTTCCGAAGTTAGCCGCATTCTCGGTAAATACGATGAACTCAGCGAAAGCGAAGAAGAGATCAACATTCCTTACATCGTTGGCGAATCTGTTAAAGTAATTGACGGTCCGTTCAACAACTTCACCGGAGTGATCGAAGAGATCAACGAAGAGAAGAAAAAGTTGAAAGTAATGGTGAAGATCTTTGGTCGTAAGACACCTCTCGAGCTGAACTATATGCAGGTTGAAAAAGAAAACTAATGTTTAACAAAAACTAATAGCTGGCAATGGCAAGAGAAATTACCGGCTTTATCAAGCTACAGGTGAAAGGCGGCGCAGCCAATCCTTCACCACCAATCGGTCCCGCTCTCGGTTCCAAGGGTGTTAACATCATGGAATTTTGCAAGCAGTTCAATGCTCGCACACAGGAGAAGGCCGGAAAAGTGTTGCCGGTGGTAATCACCGTCTACAGCGACAAGTCGTTCGACTTTATCGTAAAAACCCCTCCGGTAGCTATTCAGCTTATCGAGGCGGCTAAGATCAAGTCAGGTTCCGCTGAACCCAACCGTAAAAAAGTTGGATCTGTTTCGTGGGACCAGGTTCGCAAGATCGCTGAAGAAAAGATGCCCGACCTGAATTGTTTCACTGTTGAATCAGCAATGAGCATGGTGGCAGGAACGGCACGCAGCATGGGATTAACTGTAAGCGGTGATAAACCCTTCTAAAAAGTTGTGTTATGGCTCGTATGACTAAAAAACAAAAGGAAGTTGCAGGAAAGTATGACCTCGAAAAGGTATACGCACTGGATGACGCTTCCAAGATCGTTAAGGAGATCACCACAACGAAATTCGATGCATCTGTTGATCTCGCAGTTCGTCTCGGTGTTGATCCGCGTAAAGCCAATCAAATGGTACGCGGAACCGTTTCTCTCCCACACGGTACAGGTAAGAATGTTCGCGTTCTTGTGCTTTGTACTGCAGACAAGGAGAAAGAAGCGAAAGATGCCGGTGCGGAATTCGTGGGACTCGATGATTACATCGAAAAAATCAAAGGCGGGTGGACGGATGTTGATGTTATCATCACCATGCCCTCCATCATGGGTAAAGTAGGTGCACTTGGACGTGTGCTTGGTCCTCGCGGACTAATGCCAAATCCAAAAACAGGCACCGTTACTCAAGAAATCGGAAAGGCTGTTACAGACGTTAAGGCTGGTAAGATCGACTTTAAAGTTGATAAGACCGGGATCGTTCATGCTTCCATTGGCAAAGTTTCGTTCGACGCACAGAAGATCGCAGACAATGCAAATGAATTGATCCAGACTCTTCTCAAGCTGAAGCCCTCTTCTGCAAAAGGAACTTACGTGAAGAGCATCTTCATGAGCAGTACCATGAGCAAGGGCGTCGAGATCGATACGAAATCAGTCAATATCTAACCCTTATCCCAGAAAACTATGACAAGGGAACAAAAAAATCAGGCAATCACCGAACTGACCGACCTGATCAAGGCTAACAAAGTAATGTACCTGGCCGACACATCATCTCTCGATGCTGAAGCAACACATAAGCTTCGCAAAGAGTGCTTCAACAAGAAGATTCAGATGAAAGTCGTGAAGAACACATTGCTTCAGAAAGCTATGGAAAGAGTCGAGGAAGTAGATTACTCCCCGATCTATGCAGCACTTAAGGGCAACACTGCACTTATGTTCTCAGACACAGGGAACCTTCCTGCGCGTTTAATTAAAGATTTCCGCAAAGGACAAAAAGGCGTTGAGCGTCCTATTCTGAAAGGTGCTTATGTTGAAGAATCAATTTATGTTGGCGACAACATGCTTGATACACTTTGCAACATTAAGTCCAAGAACGAATTGCTCGGCGATGTTATCGCTCTTCTTCAGTCACCTGCCAAGAATGTTATCTCTGCTCTTCAGAGTGGGAAACACACTATCGCAGGACTGGTTAAGACGCTGCAAGAAAAAAACAACTAATCAATCAATCGTTAAACCCCAATTTAAATCAATAGAAAAATGGCAGACGTTAAAGCTCTCGCTGAACAGTTAGTTAACCTTACTGTTAAAGAAGTGAATGAACTCGCTCAAGTACTGAAAGACGAGTATGGTATCGAGCCTGCTGCAGCAGCAGTAGCAGTAGCAGCACCTGGCGCAGGTGGTGGTGCCCCCGCTGAAGAGAAAACATCTTTTGATGTGATCCTTAAGAACGGTGGAGCTAACAAACTAGCTGTTGTTAAGCTGGTGAAGGAACTCTCCGGTCTTGGTCTGAAAGAAGCGAAAGACCTGGTTGACGGTGCTCCCGGTACCCTCAAAGAAGGTGTCTCAAAAGAGGAAGCTGAGCAACTCAAGGCTAAACTCGTTGAGGCTGGAGCAGAGGTTGAGATCAAGTAATCCGCTCTATTACAATACAGTGGTTAAGGCACCGGTTTTTCCGGGGCCTTAACCTTTTTGTGTTTTCAGCAGGTTGAATGGTCAAACGGTCTTGGTTCTTCATTTTTTAAAACAAAATCCCTTGGCAACTACAGGTAAAAAGTCGAAACGCATAAGTTTCGCAAAAAGTAAAAGCACTTTCGATTATCCCGATTTTCTGGATATCCAGTTAAAGTCGTTTCAGGAGTTTTTCCAATTGGAAACCACACCTGAGAACAGAGAAAACGAAGGTCTGTTTAAGGTATTCGCCGAGAATTTCCCGATTACGGACACCAGAAATCAGTTCGTACTGGAATTCCTCGACTACTTCATCGATCCTCCACGTTACACCATTGAGGAGTGTATCGAGCGCGGTCTCACTCACAGTGTGCCCCTGAAGGCCAAATTAAAGCTCTATTGTACCGATCCGGAGCACGAAGATTTCGAAACTATCGTGCAGGACGTTTACCTTGGAACTATTCCGTACATGACTCCAAAAGGATCATTTGTGATCAATGGGGCTGAGCGAGTAATCGTATCTCAGCTTCATCGTTCACCTGGTGTATTCTTCGGGCAAAGTCGCCATGCTAACGGAACCAAACTTTATTCCGCGCGGATTATTCCGTTCAAGGGATCGTGGATTGAGTTTGCTACGGACATTAACAATGTAATGTATGCATACATCGACCGTAAGAAAAAATTACCAGTAACTACGCTTTTCCGTGCCATTGGGTACCAAAGCGATCGTGATATTCTCGAAATCTTTAATCTCGCCGATGAGATCAAGGTTTCCAAAAAGGCGCTCAAGGAAGTTGTCGGACGTCGTCTTGCTGCGAGGGTACTCCGTACCTGGATCGAGGACTTCGTTGATGAGGATACAGGTGAAGTAGTTTCCATTGAGCGTAATGAAGTGTTGATTGATCGTGAAGTAATTCTCGAAGACCAGCACATCGACCTGATCGTTGATTCAGGAGTTAAATCCATCATTCTCCACAGAGAAGAAGTTAACTCAGGTGATTTCTCGATCATTTACAATACACTTCAGAAAGATACTTCCAACAGCGAAAAAGAAGCTGTTGAATACATCTACCGTTTGCTGCGTAATGCAGAACCACCGGACGAGGAAACAGCACGTTCTGTAATCGACAAACTCTTCTTCTCGGAGCAGCGTTATGACCTTGGAGAAGTGGGACGTTACCGCATCAACAAAAAACTGGGTCTGAATATGGATCCCGGTACACGCGTACTTACCAAGGTAGACATCATTGCCATTGTTAAGTACCTCATTGAGCTGATTAACTCTAAAACTGATGTGGATGATATTGACCACCTTTCGAATCGTCGTGTACGTACGGTAGGTGAGCAGCTTTACAATCAGTTCGGTGTTGGTCTTGCTCGTATGGCGCGTACTATTCGTGAGCGTATGAACGTTCGCGATAACGAGGTCTTCACTCCGATTGATTTGATCAATGCGAAGACACTTTCTTCGGTGATCAATTCGTTCTTCGGAACCAACCAGCTTTCTCAGTTCATGGACCAGACCAATCCGCTGGCAGAAATCACGCACAAGCGTCGTTTATCTGCACTTGGTCCCGGTGGTCTTTCCCGTGAGCGCGCAGGATTCGAGGTTCGTGACGTACACTACACGCACTACGGTCGTTTGTGTACCATCGAGACTCCGGAAGGTCCGAATATCGGTCTGATCTCTTCACTTTGCGTATTTGCGAAAGTAAACCGCTTAGGATTTATTGAAACGCCTTATCGCAGGGTTGTAGAAGGTAAAGTTCTCCTTGGAGAAGATCCAATTTACCTT
Organism: Flavobacteriales bacterium; assembly: GCA_046289975.1. Lineage (GTDB taxonomy): Bacteria > Bacteroidota > Bacteroidia > Flavobacteriales_D > UBA2798 > UBA2798. The sequence continues at coordinate 4,689 of JBKBUQ010000130.1, forward strand.
AGCGCTGAGGAAGAAGATAACAGGGTAATTGCCCAGGCAAATGCTGATATCGACACTGGCGGAAAATTCCAGGGCGATAAAGTAATTGCTCGTCTTGAAGCTGACTTCCCGGTTGTAGAACCGAAGGATGTTGCGCTGATGGACGTTGGTACAAACCAGATTGCATCAATTGCGGCTTCGCTTATTCCATTCCTGGAGCATGACGATGCCAACCGTGCACTGATGGGATCCAACATGCAGCGTCAGGCTGTTCCACTGCTTCGTCCGGAAGCTCCAATCGTGGGAACCGGTATTGAAGAATTGGTTGCCCGCGATTCACGTGTATTGATCAATGCAGAAGGCGAAGGTGTAGTTGAGTATGTTGATGCCAACCAAATCACCATTCGCTATGAACGCACAGACGATGAGCGTTTCGTTAGCTTCGATGGTGATACCAAAACGTATAACCTCACCAAATTCCAAAAGACCAACCAAAGCACATCCATCAACCTTAAGCCAATCGTTAAGAAGGGTGATAAGGTTTCAAAAGGACAAGTGCTTTGCGAAGGTTATGCTACCAAAGACGGTGAACTTGCATTGGGACGTAACCTGAAGGTAGCGTTCATGCCATGGAAAGGTTACAACTTTGAGGATGCGATTGTAATTTCTGAGCGTGTAGTACGTGAAGATATTTTCACTTCGATTCACATTGATGAATACATTCTTGAAGTTCGTGAAACAAAACGCGGTCTGGAAGAACTTACTGCTGATATACCAAACGTATCTGAAGAAGCAACCCGTGATCTTGATGAAAGCGGAATGATCCGAATTGGTGCTGAGGTTAAAGAAGGCGATATTCTTATTGGTAAAATCACTCCAAAAGGAGAAACAGATCCTTCACCTGAAGAAAAACTTCTTCGTGCAATCTTTGGTGACAAAGCCGGAGATGTAAAAGATGCATCACTTCGTGTTGGTCCTTCTGTAAAAGGTGTTGTTATCGATAAGAAATTATTCTCTCGCGCTATCAAAGATCGCAAGATGAAAGCGCAGGAGAAACCTATCGTTGATCAGCTTGATAAGGAATACGAAAAAGAAGTTGCTGACCTTAGAAATGTTCTTGTTGAGAAATTACTTCAAATCGTTGGCGAAGAGAAATCTGCCGGTGTATTTAATAATTTCAAAGAGGAGATTATCAAAAAAGGAGTGAAGTTTTCTTCAAAGGCACTTTTTGCAATTGATTATTCTACAATCAATCCTACCAACTGGACTTCAGTTGAGAAGATGAACAAGATGATCAATCGTTTGATTCATAACTACAACATTAAGGCGAACGATTTGCTTGGAATTTACAAGCGTAAAAAGTTCCAGCTAACTGTGGGTGATGAATTGCCTACCGGAATCGTTAAGCTTGCTAAAGTGTATCTTGCTCAGAAGCGTAAGCTGCGTGTGGGAGATAAAATGGCAGGTCGTCACGGTAACAAGGGTGTTGTTGCGAAAATTGTTCGAGAGGAAGATATGCCTTTCCTTGCCGACGGAACTCCTGTTGACATCGTTCTTAACCCACTTGGTGTACCATCGCGTATGAACCTCGGGCAGATCTATGAAACGGTTCTTGGTTGGGCAGGATTGAAACTCGGAATGAAGTTCGCTACGCCGATCTTTGACGGAGCGCACATTGATGAGATCAACAAGCTTACCGATGAGGCTGGTGTACCGCGTTACGGAAGAAGCTATCTGCACGATGGTGGAACCGGAGTACGCTTCGACCAGCCTGCTACAGTAGGTGTGATCTACATGATCAAACTGAGTCACATGGTTGACGACAAGATGCACGCACGTTCGATTGGTCCATACTCACTCATTACCCAGCAGCCGCTCGGTGGAAAGGCGCAGTTTGGTGGACAGCGTTTTGGTGAAATGGAAGTATGGGCACTCGAAGCATTCGGTGCGGCCAATATTCTCCAGGAGATCCTAACGGTTAAATCGGATGACGTTGTTGGTCGTGCCAAGGCTTACGAATCGATTGTGAAAGGTGAAAACCTTCCGCAGCCTGGTATCCCTGAATCGTTCAACGTACTGATGCACGAATTACGTGGTCTAGGTCTCAACATCACATTGGAATAATCCTCACTAACGTTCAATAATTGAAACATGGCTTTCAGAAAAGAAAATAAAGTCAAGAGCGACTTCGATAAGATTGTCATCTCCCTCGCTTCTCCCGAGATGATACTCGAACGCTCCAGCGGTGAAGTGCTGAAGCCGGAAACGATTAACTATCGTACTTACAAACCCGAACGTGACGGTTTGTTTTGCGAGAGAATTTTCGGTCCGGTTAAGGATTACGAATGCCACTGCGGAAAATACAAACGTATTCGCTATAAGGGAATCGTTTGTGACCGTTGCGGAGTTGAAGTAACGGAGAAAAAAGTACGTCGTGAGCGTATGGGGCACATTTCGCTTGTGGTTCCTGTTGCGCACATCTGGTATTTCCGTTCACTTCCAAACAAGATCGGTTACCTTCTTGGTTTACCATCGAAGAAGCTAGATCAGGTAATTTACTATGAGCGCTACGTTGTAGTTCAGGCCGGTATTGCAACTGCAGCCGACGGCGCACAGCTTAACATGATGGATTTCCTTACGGAAGAAGAATACCTCGACATTCTTGATAAACTCCCGAAGGAAAATCAATACCTCGACGATAACGATCCTAACAAGTTCATTGCCCGCATGGGTGCAGATGCCTTGCAGGAATTGTTGCGTCGTATCAACCTTGAGGAGCTATCCTACGAGCTTCGTCACAAGGCCAATACAGAAACCTCACAGCAACGTAAGAGCGAAGCGCTCAAGCGTCTCCAGGTAGTTCAGGCTTTCCGCGATTCCAATGAGCGTATCGTGAACAAGCCGGAGTGGATGGTGATCAAAGTTGTTCCTGTAATTCCACCGGAACTTCGCCCACTCGTTCCCCTGGATGGTGGTCGTTTTGCAACTTCCGATTTGAACGATCTTTACCGTCGCGTAATTATCCGTAACAATCGTCTGAAGCGTTTGATCGAGATCAAGGCTCCTGAAGTGATTCTCCGTAACGAAAAGCGTATGCTTCAGGAAGCGGTTGACTCTCTTTTCGATAACTCTCGTAAATCTTCTGCGGTTAAAACCGAATCGAATCGTCCCCTTAAATCACTTTCGGATTCATTGAAAGGTAAGCAAGGTCGTTTCCGTCAGAACCTGCTCGGTAAGCGTGTTGACTATTCTGCACGTTCGGTAATCGTCGTTGGTCCTGAATTGAAATTGCACGAGTGTGGTCTTCCAAAAGATATGGCTGCTGAGCTGTTCAAGCCGTTCATCATTCGCAAAATGATTGAGCGTGGAATAGTAAAAACAGTGAAGAGCGCTAAGAAAATTGTTGACCGTAAGGATCCTGTTGTTTGGGATATTCTTGAGAATGTGCTCAAAGGACACCCTGTACTGCTTAACCGTGCTCCAACACTTCACCGTTTGGGTATTCAGTCGTTCCAGCCTAAACTGATCGAAGGAAAAGCAATTCAGCTTCACCCCTTGGTTTGTACGGCGTTCAACGCCGACTTCGATGGTGACCAGATGGCGGTACACGTTCCACTTGGAAACGCTGCAATTCTTGAAGCTCAATTGTTGATGCTTGCATCGCATAATATTCTTAACCCTTCCAACG
>JBKBUQ010000131.1:0-8226 GCA_046289975.1 Flavobacteriales bacterium
CTTGGTCGTACGACTCAATTCTTCGATTCCAACGGAATTGATAGTAATGTTGAAACATGCAGCAACGGAATCGCAGGAATTGGTTGCGATCAGGCAAACATCATAATTTCCATTCGCGGTGAAAGTATGTACAGGATCTGTATTTCCGCTTAGTGTAGTACCATCGCCAAAATCCCACATCCAGTTATCTACATTCGCCGGAATAAACAAAGCATGAAATGTATAAGTTGGATCGGTTCCGGTTGGAACATTCTGCGAAAGATTAAGAATAGAATTATTGATCAACTGAACTACCTGAGAAGCGGTACATCCGTTTGTTCCGGTTGAAGTACACTGTACGAGTGAGGGAGGATTGTTTCCGTCGTAAAGGAACGACAATGGAGCATCAACCGAATTATGGAATGCAGTTACAATAGAATACGTTGAAACGCCCACGGTAGTGCTCAATGAAAAATTAAGTAGATCGCCATCGCACACTGTTAAACTTGCAGGACCAATATCTGCATTCGGTAAATCAAGAACGAAAATTTCAATGGTTTCATCACTCGAGCAATTGTTTGCATCGGTTCCTGTAACTGTGTAAATAGTCTGTGCCATTGGTGAAACACTAACACTTGTTCCGGATAAATTTCCCGGCATCCATTGGTAACTTATACCACCACTGGCAGTAAGTGTTGTAGTGGAACCTGCACAAACTGTTGCGGGATTTGCATTGATGCTAATTACAGGCAAGGAATGAACCGTTACGGTAATAGTTGCCGTGTTCGTGCAACCGTCGGAATCTTCTCCGGTAACAGTGTAGGTTGCAGTTGCTGCAGGAACAAAAGAAACACCATCCAAAACACCGTGCGACCAGGTATAACTAACCGCACCACCTCCTGTAAGCGTAACTGCATTTCCTTCGCAAACTCCGGTTGAACTTGCTATTGGAGAAACAGTGGGTTGATTAACCGTTACAGTAACTGTTGCAGTACCCACACAACTGTTGGCATCCGTTCCGCTTACAGTATAGGTAACGGTGGAGGAAGGAATAAATGAAACGCCGTTTACAACGCCATTGTTCCAAAGGTACGACAGCGCTCCGTTCCCGCTTAGCGTTACGTCATCGCCATTGCAAATGGAAGTTTCCGATGCGGTAATACTTACTGTTGGATTGTTGTTGACAGTTACCGTAACAGTAGCAGGATTGGTTGCGCAGCCATTGCCGTCTGTTCCAATTACAGTATAGGTGTTTGTAGATGCCGGTGTAAATGCAATTCCGTTTGTTACTCCGTTATTCCAGCTATACGATACAGCACCAGATCCACTCAACGTAACCGATGTGCCCTGGCAAACACTGCTTGCGGTTGTATTTGCTGTGATGTTTAATGGAGTAAAAATGGAAATGGTTGCAACTGTTGAATAGACTTCGCGGCAGCCATAATCGTGACGCACTCTTACTAAAACATTATGATCGCTCAATAATGCAGCTGTTGTGTAGGCATACGTGTTCGATGCTGAAGTTACAGAGGTGTAATTAACTCCGCCGTTGGTTGAATACTCCCAAAAACTGGTAGGTGTTGATCCCGCATTGAAGAAATAATCGTACGAGAAATTAATTGCATCACCAACGCAGGCCGAAACAGAGAGAGGTTGCGTAATAAATCCATCACTTTCATAGGCGCCTATATCAACAAAATTGTTTGTTTTACGCGGATTACCATTTCTATCCGTTGCAGGAAAGCAGGTACACGCCACATTGTCGTTGGTACCATCGATACAAGGAGAAGTACAAAAATTCAATGACCAGTTTTTTCCTGTAAATCCTTCGAAGGCCGCACCAATTCCTGCGCTGGGATTTACAAATTGCGGATTTGTATTGAGAAGCGAACCAATATTATTCGGATTCCCGGTGGTATTAGCAAGTGTTGCGGTAAAACTACAACCGTAAAATCGCGTTTGGTTGCTTCCTGAAAATTGTTCCAGGTAAACATCGTTATTGAATGCTCCGACGTTTGAAGATACATTATTGTAAAAAATGGTTTTGTTGATGTACAAATCAGCTCCTGACGAATTATCGAATATATAAGCCCCACCTCCAAGATTGGCGGTGTTGTGGGCAATGGTGTTATTGAATATTGCATTTGTGCCTGAGAAATTGGAAAATACATTATTGAAATAGATTCCTCCTCCGTTGGAAGTGGCCGTGTTGTTTACAATGACACAATTCTTGATATCGCAAAGCGCCTGACTCACCTGGATGGCGCCGCCGTTTTGTGCGGTATTGTTATTGAGTGTGCAATCATTAATATAACCACCGGGCAAGGTTCCATACACGCTTACTGCTCCACCGCCAATAGCGTTGTTGTAGCTGAATCTGCAATTACCAATTTTAGCGCGGGAATTCGCTGTGTTTTCAACAAAGATTGCTCCGCCGGAACTGGCGGCAGTGTTGCGGATAAAGGTGCAGTTTTCTATTGCTAATTCTAAACCACGCTGGGTGTAAATTGCGCCTCCTGTGGTTGCGCTTTTATTGTTTTTAAAAACGCAATTTCTAATGGTTTGGGCACTGCTTGCATTTACGAAGGAATAATATTCATACAATCCTCCACCTGCAGTTTGTGCATAATTGTTCCTTATTGAAGAGTTGTTCAGAATAATTTTCCAACTCTGATAAAAATACAATCCACCTCCATGTGAGGCGTTGGGAAGCCCGGACGTGCCGTTCGCTTTTCCAAATTCAACAACGCAATACGAAAATCGACTGGTATCGTTGGTATTGTTTCTCGTATGAATTCGTATTCCTGCCCAACCTGTGTGGTTGTTCTGGGAGAAACCAAGTGTATCGCGTGTGGTAAATCGGATGGAATCCGTTACTGTTCCCACTGCTCGCAAAGTTCCTTTTACATTTAAGTAATAATATCCGGTAAAATCGACCACAATTCCGGGTTCGATGGTTAGCGTTACGAGACTATCGATTGTAACGTTGCCTGTAATTTTTACCGTATCAATGGCAGTGCTCGACCAAATGGTGTTGGTGCTGATATTTCCGCTGAAATTGATATTCTGTGCATGCATAGAATTGTTAAGGAGTAACATCAACAATGCAAAAACCACTTTAGTAAAAAGACGTTTCATAGCTTATTTTTTATACCTGTTTATTCTTTTCAGAAAATATAGGCTAAAATAGTCGAAACCCCTGCCATTGTCCTTCAGTTGAAGGATTTCTTTGTGAATGACATAATTTGTTTTGTGAATGAATCAAACAAATTGCCTAAACCGATAAAAAAGCAATATAGAAAACGGAAAAGCCCCGTATCAGAAATCACATATGCGGTGATTCTAATCGAGACTTTCGGAATTCAATCGTTTAAAAAATATGTTCTGCTGATTAAACTATTTCAGTGCTTGTAAAAGCTTTATCTGGTAACCATCACTTTTACAGGAACGAAATGAAAATGTTCTGAAGTCAACTACACAAAATATACCCCTTCTGCATATCCGGTAGTTTGGACACGAATCATATTGCTTAGTGGTGCAATGTTTTGTGTAAAGATGATCTTTCCTGAGAGATCGAAAACGCGCAGTTGTGCATCTTCATTTGCGAATGCTTCAGGTAGTATTATCTGAAACTCTTCGTTTGCCGGGTTGGGAAAAACGCTCAGCTGAATTTCCGAATGAAGATCAGAAGTACCCAAAAAAGAAAGATCAAGCTTAAATAGCTCATCGCCATTAACACCATCAGTGCCGCGGTAATACAACACTCCGTTCATGACAATCATTCTGCCGCTACTAAAATTAATCCCATTTCCTGGTCCCGGATTGGTTTCGGCCAGCAAATTTGTTCCGTTTCTTGTTCCATCTGAAATGTATAGTTCTTTACCGGTTGCCAGAGCAGTTGCCGAAAACAAAAAATGATTTCCATAGATCAAAAGTTCAGTCTGCTCGATGTACTCGATTCCATCTGCTACTCCGGGATTAATGTCCTTAAGAATCGCAGTTCCTGAGGGTGTGCCGTCTGTAATATAAAGCTCGCTGCCGGTTGTTGCTGTTGTTGCGGGAAATACAAATTGGCTTCCAAAAACAAATCCGACATATTGGAAATAGCACGAATTATCTGCTCCAGGATAAATATCCAAAAGAATATCTGTTCCCAATGAAGTGCCATCCGAAACATACCTTTCTTTTCCAAAGCTCGGGGTAGTCGCAGCAAAAATGTAGGTCCCATTCAGGTTATACCCATTCACCGGATAACTAAATCCGGCACCGGGGTTAATGTCTTTTACCATTTCCGTTCCTACTGCAGTGCCATCTGATTTCCATAATTCCAAACCGTAAACACCATCAGTTGCTGTGAAAAACAAAGTTGAATTAACTGCTTCCAAATTCATAACAATTGATCCGGTAGAACCTGGAATGATGTCCTTAACCATAACTGTTCCTGCTGTTGTGCCATTGGTTTTCCATAGTTCATTACCGTGCATATCGTCATAGGCAGAAAAGAAAATTTCATTGCCAATTTTTACAAAACTTGAAGGAGAAGAGCCTGTTGCGCCAGGGTAAATTTCTTTAATTCTTACTGTTCCCAAAGCTGAACCATTTGTTTTCCATAATTCGACATTGTAAGTTTCGTCGCAGGCATTAAATACAATTGTTGTTGGGTCAAGTCCTATCATTTGAGTAGCCATCGCTTCTCCTGCAGGATTAATGTCAACCAGCATTTGTGTTCCCAACGTTGTACCATCTGTATACCAGATTTCCCGATCTGCAGTACTGGTGTATGCCGTAAAATAAATTCTGTTGTTATGAGCAAGTAAAAACCGTGGTTCAGAAGAAGCTGTTCCCGGTTCAATGTCCTTAAGCAATGTTGTTCCTGACATAGTGCCATCTGTCTTCCACAATTCCCAACCATAAGTGGGATTAGTAGCGACAAAAATAATCTCGTTATTCAAAATGCCAAATAACTCAGGGGACCCACTTCCACCGGGATGAATATTTGCAACCATTTCCGGAGTCTGGGCAAGAATTACATTGGCAGACATCGCCAAAAATAAACCGGTAGTAAAAACATGTTTCATAGACCAATAATTAACGGACTAAATTTCTAACGAACAGGTCGGTTTTCTGAGGATAACAATCACAGCAAATCCTGATGGAAATCATATTGGGGGAGACAGCCCATTGTAAACATTTAACCGGGCTAATCCCACGCTCCGTTTAATTCAGTCTTTTACTATTGCAGAATGATCAATATGTGCCGACCAAAAACAATGCAATTCCCAGGAATTTTAAACCGGTAATTGGAAATCCCGATGCTCCCCGACGCTATCGGTCGGGGCAGGATCGGGTAATCTAAATGAGGATTTCAAAATTACTTCTCCAGCTCATATCCCGTTCTCTTCCCTTTGTCAATTGCAGGTAAACCGTCTTTCATCCAAACGGGCATAGGTGCATCAAGCAGGTAATGATCAAAAAACTGACGCATACGTATACTCAGATCTTTCTGATTGGCTCTGCGTGTAAGGTTATGATCATCGTCGTTGTAGTTGAGCATCCAAACGGGTTTGTCAAGACGACGTAATGCGTTGAAGTATTCAATTCCCTGATACCAGGGCACTGCACCGTCGCGGTCGTTGTGCATGATGAGTAAGGGAGTGTTCACCTTGTCTGCAAAAAACAAAGGCGAATTTTTGATGTAACGCTCGCGGTCTTCCCATAGCGTAACACCTAATCGACTTTGTCCTTTTTCATACTGAAAAGTTCTGCTCAGTCCTGTTCCCCATCGAATACCTCCGTATGCGCTCGTCATGTTGCTCACAGGCGCTCCTGCCATTGCTGCGCGGTACATGTTGGTTTGCGTAACGAGATAGGCTGTTTGGTATCCGCCCCAGCTTTGTCCCTGCAAGCCCATGCGTTCTTTGTTGATGAATCCTTTGCTTACAATGTGATTCGTTCCGCTGATGATGCAGTCGTATGCGTCTTCTCCGGGTGTGCCTTCGTTGTACAGAATATCAGGAATAAAAACGACATAACCATTGCTGCAATATTCGCTCGGATTGATGATGGATGCCGAAGGACGAGGTGAATAATAATTGTGAATATCGTCGGCATACTTCTCGTAGAAATAAACCAGCAGCGGATATTTTTTTGTGCTGTCAAAATCTTCCGGCAAATAGAGGAGTCCGTCGAGTTGTCTTCCTTTAGGTGTTTTCCAATTGGTCAGTCGAACTGTTCCCCAATTGTATTCGCTTTGTTGCGGATTGGAATTGCTGATGCGACGAATGTTCTGAAGATTCATATCGCTGATCCATAAATCAGGACATTCCAGAAAATTCATTCGTGCAAATACGGTTTTGTCGCTGTTCTTTGATTTAAGGATGTAGGGATACTTATGATCCGTTTCCAACAGAACCGCCGGTGTTTTACCATCCAGATTAGCTCTGTAGTATCCTGCTTTTTTTGTACGCTCATTGAAACTGCGCAACAACATGTCATTTTCACTGATGAATTTTGCTTCGGGATTGAGTTCGGTATAACGAAAAACTGTTTTGGTTTCACGGCCAAAATTTTTCGTCAGACAAACGGGTTTGGATGGATCGCGCGGATCAACTTTCCAGATGTCGTATTTTCCGTTAAGGTAAACTGCTCCGTCGTTTTCCGACCAGCCTGCAATTCCCTGCGCATCTTCTTCGGAAGGATTTCCATTGTCGTCATCAAAAAAGTCCTCTGTGATTTTTTCGGTCAGATTAATGGTTTTTCCACTTGCAATTTCAAGCGCATACCAATTATCGTCTTTGCGTTTGTAATACAAAAGATAATTTCCTGCATTGGATAGATCGCAATAGAATTTCTGGTCTTTCAGGATCAGCTTTTTTTCTCCGGTGTTGATGTCGATCGAATAATAATCGCTGGCAATGGGATATTCCCAGGTCTTACTGCGTTCATACGGCGCTTCGGAGATGCCCAGTGCAAGCGTTCCGTTTCCTTCCTGATTGGTGCGTACAAATTCCACTTCTTTATCGGCCAGCTGAATCATTTTTGAAGTGTTGAGGTGATATACTGCGAGGTAGTTTTTCTTTTTATCGCGATCGAGTTGTTTGAGTTGTTCGGGTTGAATACGGGTGTCGGTCCAACTCCAAACATCCAGCTTGTATTTTTCATCTTCAGTAAGTGTGTCCTTTATTTCTTTCTGTGGTTTTTCTGCGGTGCCGAAATAAAGCCGCGACCCATTCTCCGAAAAGCGGAGTGTTCCGTTTTCGCTTACGCACCAGTCTTTGGGCATTGCGGTATGGGAGGCGTCCACAAGCAGACTTGGTGCATTGTGACCGTTTTTCCAGTACCATAAATCATACACTTTGTTTTTTGAAGTATCCGTGCTCGAGAGGAAGGCAAGTTGTTCTCCTTTTTCATCGAAGCTGAGTGCTTTACAAAAACCGGCAACAGAATGAATGCGGGTGGGGATTCCTTTTTGTGTATCGAAAACAGTGATATAGGCCGAATCGGTTTTTCCGACTTTTCTTTGTTGTACAAATGCAAACCGCTCCCCTTTTTTAGAGAGGGTGTATTCAGTTACATGTTGAAAGCGGTATTGAGAAATTGTACTGTTTTTTGTTTTTTTCGCTTTGGGATCGGCTTTTTTCCAGACGTGTGTAGTATTGACCAGCTCCAGCCAGGTTCCTTCCGATTTAATTTCAGGCGCAGGTTTTTTCTTTTTCTTCTTTTTTCCTGTAGCAGCAGGCTCCGGCATTTTGCTGTGGTGTACCGCATACCATTTGCATTCTTCTTTTCCCGAAATGGATTTTACCATTACCGTACCTGCAATCACCTTACCTTGCTCTACATGATAAAGTGCAACGGAATCTTTCGGCAGATCATCTTCTTTTTTCTTGGCAAGTTTTGCTTTTCGTGTAGCTGCAAATGCAGGTTTAACTTTGCACAGCACCAGATTGCTTCCGTCAATGAAACGTGCTTCGTAACCACGTGCAATGGAATCGAGTTTGCCTTCCTGGATGCGATAAACGTAAAGGTATCCGTCGCCTGACTGTGGCTGAATTTCGTAGGTGATGACTTTCCCGTCCGAACTGTAATTAGCTGCTCGAACCAGTTTCCAACTGTCGAACACCGTGTGGTCGATCTTTTTTTTTGCAGTTTGTGCCGGAAGGGACATGGGCAGAAGGAGTAGTGCTGCTACTAAGGCGAAAAATACTGATTTCAAGAAAGCGAATATAGCGGAATATCGGAAATATC
>JBKBUQ010000132.1:0-8135 GCA_046289975.1 Flavobacteriales bacterium
GGATACAAGTTAAAGCGCGGGCACCGTCAGCAATTTACTCAGATCCAGATTTCGGACATCAAAGCTTAACCGTAAGTAGAACCTTAAAAAAACCGTAGAGCCATGGCACACAAAAAAGGCGTAGGTAGTTCCAAGAACGGTCGTGAATCGGAATCCAAACGACTCGGCATTAAAGTTTTTGGTGGTCAAAAGGCCATCGCAGGAAATATCATCGTTCGTCAGCGCGGTACCAAGCACCATCCAGGTGAAAATGTTGGTATCGGAAAAGACCACACTCTTTTTGCATTGGTAGACGGAACAGTTGTTTTTCAGAAGAAGAAGAACGACCGTTCATACGTTTCTATCGAGCCTGCGAACTAATCGCAGATCAACCGAATTCGAAACCCTGTCCGATCCGGATGGGGTTTTGTTTTTTTGCCCATTGAGGTTGCTACAGGAATGAAACTGTCATTTGTAAGGTTTACCGTTAATTCAACTATTTTTACAAAAAAATATACCATGCTTGAGATCTCTTATCTCCGCGAAAACAAGGAAGAGGCCATTGCCCGTCTGAAAAAGCGCAATAACGATTTTACTGCTGTTGTTGAGCAGATTTTGCAAATCGATGCAGATCGTCGTAAAACTCAAAATGAACTCGACTCGCAACTTGCTGAAATGAATCGAATTTCAAAAGAAGTTGGAGCCTTGATGCAGCAGGGGAAAAAGGATGAAGCGAATAGTGCTAAAGAGAAAACAGCTGAATTAAAAAACAGCACCAAACAGTTACAGGAAAAGCTCACTGAGTTTGAAGGGCAACAACAACAATTGCTTTATACAGTACCCAATACTCCGAACGCAATTGTTCCTGAAGGAAAAACACCGGAGGATAATCTTGAAATTTTCCGTCATGGAACAATTCCTGTACTCAAAGATGCAGTTCCCCATTGGGAGCTTGCTGCAAAACATGATTTGATCGATTTCGAATTGGGGGTGAAAATTACAGGTGCAGGCTTTCCGGTTTATAAGGGAAAAGGTGCCCGTCTTCAGCGCGCGCTGATCAATTTCTTTCTTGATGAAGCTACTAAAGCCGGTTATGCTGAAACCCAGGTTCCGCACCTTGTAAACGAAGCTTCAGGATACGGTACAGGACAATTACCCGATAAAGAAGGACAGATGTACCACGCAGGAATTGATAATTTATACCTTATACCAACAGCAGAAGTTCCGCTTACAAATATTTATCGCGATGTAATTCTTAAAGAGGAAGAAATGCCGGTAAAACTAACTGGATACACTCCATGTTTTCGTCGTGAAGCCGGTAGCTACGGCAAAGATGTTCGGGGATTGAATCGTTTGCACCAATTTGATAAGGTTGAGATTGTTCAGCTTGCACATCCCGATGATTCTTACCGGATTTTAGAGGAGATGGTAGAACATGTCAAGAGTATATTAATGAAGTTGGGTTTACACTTCCGTATCATTCGGTTATGCGGAGGCGATATGGGTTTCACCTCTGCATTAACCTATGATTTTGAAGTGTATTCCGCAGCGCAGGAAAAATGGCTTGAGGTTTCTTCTACATCAAACTTTGAGACTTTCCAGGCTAATCGATTAAAACTTCGATTTAAAGATAAAAGCGGAAAGACACGTCTTGCACATACCCTAAATGGTTCTGCATTGGCATTGCCGCGCATTGTTGCTGCTCTTCTTGAAAACAATCAAGGTACTGAAGGAATTCGTATTCCGGAAGTACTTGTTCCGTACACAGGATTTGAAAAGATTTGATTTTACGGTCAAAATGAAAAGTATATGAAATTCAGATTTGTTCCATTCTTAATCTTCAATTTGTTCACTGCTTTTTTTAGTTCCTGTGGAGGCCCTGATTTTTCCACGGAGATTCGCAGCATAGATAGTTTACGAGTTGAAATAGATCGTATCGAAAAAGAGCTTGCAGGCTTGGATTCCGCTATACTGGATACCATCAGTATGCATGCCAGTAACAATGTGAATATTCTTAAGAAAGTGTACGATACAGATACCATTGATATGGTTCGTGCCCGGAAAATTACTACCTATAAATCATTGCGTAGGGTTAACCTCCGTGCAAATAAACAGCGTGCCGAGCTATGGGCAGAAATCCATTTGTCCGAGAAACAACTTGAGAATTTAAAAAAGTCGCTGGACCATGGTGATTTTGAATTGGAAGAGGGAAGGAAATACTTTCAGGAAGAAAAACTGGCAACCCGCACCCTTTTCTCTGCGTATGAAGCCTATAAAGGTAGCTACGAAAGCACCCGACAATTATACGATTCTCTGAATCCTTACGTTTTAGAGGTGATTCGAGGACAATAAATTGATAAATGCGACTGATTGTATTCCTTTTCCTGCTACTACCTTTTTTCGCCTCTTCGCAGGGAAGTGATCAGCAATTGGCTGTACAGTATTTTCAGTCGGGCGAATTTGATAAGGCAGCGCTTTATTACGAAAAGCTGTATAACAAAAACCAGAGCGATTATTTTTACAATTATTATTTGAAGTGCCTTCTTGAATTAAAAGAATTCAAAGAAGCAGAGAAACTGGTTAAAAAGCAGCAGAAAAGGAATCAGGGAAATTTGAAGTATTTCGTTGATCTTGGTGATGTTTACAAACAACAGGGAGATGTCGCAAAAGCAAAAAAGGAATATGATAATGCGATAAAAGATCTAACAGGCGATGTTCAACAAGTACGTAATCTGGCACTTACTTTCAGAGATAAAGGTGAGTTGGATTATGCTTTGAAGGTTTACGAGAAAGGAGAGAAGTTAAATGGAGGCGCTGTAAAATTCAGAGCCGACAAGGCAGAGATTTATAATCTGAAAGGTGAGACTCAACTTATGATTGAAGAATATCTTGATATGCTGGACGATAATCCGCGTGATCTTGATCGTGTTGAGAATATTCTCACGTTTGCGGTTAATATGGATGATCCCAATAATGCAAGGGTAGAGTTGTTGCGTACTGAAATACTTAAGCGCGTCCAGAAGAATCCTGATAATGTTGCCTACAATGAACTACTCATTTGGTTTTTTCAACAGAAAGGAGATTTAAATGCAGCTTTCAATCAGGTAAAAGCATTAGATAAACGTCGCAAGGAAGACGGACTGCGCGTTTTGAATTTTGGAGATGTTTGTGCCAATAACCAACAGTATGATCTTGCAGCTCGTGCATTTGAATATGTAATCACCGAAAAAGGAAAAAACGGAAATTATTATATCGATGCGCGTATTCAATTGGTGGAAGTGTTGTCGTATAAAATTCTCAATCAAGGTATTTATGAACAGAATGATCTAATCACATTAGAGCGTTTGTACAACGAATCGATTACAGAACTCGGGAGAAATTCGGGAACTGTTGGATTGATGCGGGGATATGCTAAGTTGAAGGCGTTTTATATGCACGATGCAAAGGGCGGTACGGAAATTCTTTATGAAGCACTTCAAATGCCAGGGATACGTCCCAATATTGAGGCTGAAATGAAACTCGAACTCGCCGATATAGCACTTATGCGCGGATTGATCTGGGACGCTTCTTTACTCTATTCACAGGTAGAAAAAGCATTTAAACACGAACCAATAGGTCACGAAGCAAAGTTGAGGAATGCACGAATTTCATTTTACACAGGAGATTTTGGTTGGGCACAGGGGCAGCTTGATGTTCTCAAGGCATCTACATCTAAACTCATCAGCAATGATGCAATGCAGTTGTCTTTATTGATTACCGATAATCTGGGTGTTGATTCAATTCCTGAAGCATTGTTACTCTATGCGGAGGCTGATTTATTGGTTTTCCAGAATCGCCTTGCAGAAGCTGAATTGAAACTTGACACACTGAATAAACAATATACCTGGCACGGACTTTCAGATGAATCTGTTTTCCTGCGTTATAAAATTGCAATGAAACGCAGAGATTATACTATTGCTGTTTCCCATTTGCAAAACATTATTGATAATTACGGAAGTGATATTTTGGGTGATGACGCAACGTTTAAACTTGCGGAATTGTATCAGTTTCAATTTAATGATTCGGAAAAGGCATCTGAACTTTACAAAAAGCTGATGTTTGAATACCCCGGAAGTTTATATGTGGTGGAAGCACGTAAACGGTTCCGGATTTTAAGGGGTGAAAAGATCAATTGATCCTTATTCATTTTTCTGTCGCTTTACCAATCCCGGCAAATATCCGTTTTCTCTTCCGGTAATAGAATTGTAATTAGTGTTTTGAGCTTGCGGAGCACCATTAAGGATTTGCTCTATTGCATATATTGCTTTTTCAAGATCAATTTTTTGCATACAAATGTTATTGCCTTTGCAGGGCGGAACTAAAAATTCATGTACACAGGGACTGCAATAAACCGGCTTGTACAAAGCGATGGAATTAGGGAATGTACCGTATTGCAGTGGAGAACATGGCCCAAACAATGCGAGTGTTGGGGTTGAAGTTGAATAGGCAATATGCATGGGGCCCGTATCATTAGTAATCATCATCCGAGAATGCCTTATTAGAGCAATTAATTCATCAATGTTTGTTTTACCGGCAAGATTAATGATTCGGATGTTTTCAGGTATTCGTTTCATAAGTTCAGCAACGTATGCTTTTTCATTGCTGGCTCCTATCAGGTAAATGGTGAATGTATGATTGTTGAGAATATAATTGATCAATCCTGCAAAACGATCCAATGGCCATTTGCGTTCTTCACGCAGATCGGAAGCGTTGCAATTGATTACAATGTGATTTTTTGAATGAATCGAGTCTGGAATAATTTCAGGTCTCAGTCTGGATGTTACTTCACAAAGTTTATGTAATTCCGACGTCTCCTCTTTAAGTGGAAGAATCCGGGCCATTTGCAGATAGGTCTCGCGAATGGGCATGTTAACATTATAAAACATCATGTGAGTATAAAGTCCCAATCGGTATTGATCAGACCGAAGATAAAAACCAACACGATTTCTGGCACACGACATCGCCGTTATTGCGCTGCTGAAATTGGAATAGATTTCCAGATCGAAATATAAACCGATTCTTTTGCGAATCAGTTTTGCTATTAGTGCAGGAGTCCCAAAAAGCAATGCGAAAAAAGAACTGTCGTTGAGCGTTATGATTTCATCAACATGTGGAATCAGGTCAATTAATCGTTTGTTTCCGGGCGTTGTTATAAAAATAATTTTTGCATCCGGATAATTTTTCCGAAGCGTTAGGATCATTGGTGTACTCTGAATAATAGAACCCATTCCCTTGAATTTGCAAATAGCAATAGTTTTAAAATCGCGATCGAGTTTGTGGGATGGACGAAGAAAAAATCCTGTTAACCTTACCAAAATATTCAGAATCCGGTTGAAAGCTCCAACCAGGTATTTATCTATCCAAATCGCTTTGTTGAGTTTCATGGGCAATGGTTACAGATTTTTTCGCCAATAATAAAATTGGTATTGATTTCAACATCCGGATTTTTGTAAATAATAAATTGATCAGCGCCAAATTTTCTAACACGGGCCTGTGCGTGAAATGGAATGGTAAACATTGATTTACCAGGGTGCAATTCAAAACTTATTATGCCCGCAACCTGTTTGTTTTGGATGGCATGAATTTCAACACGCTGTTTTTCGTTGGTGAAATTTTTTGCAGTTGCTCCCAGATAATAATCGGAGAACCAATTACCAAAGGGTAGTCCTTCGATCGTATCAGTTGAAATGAATTTCCTTTCAATGGATGAATTCCATCTGAAATTGTTTTTACCATATCTCCCATAAATGCTTGAACGGAGATCCCAGATGTCGATGGGTGAGGCAAGGGTGTCTATTGTATTGGAAGGTACTTTATCTCTGATGTCATTTCTAAGCCAAATATATTTCTCTCCGATTATGGAATGGGGATGGTAATTTTCAAAAACATATTCTCTTACCACCCCATATCTCAATTGATTCGGAATTCTGTCAATATCATCAAACCATGTTCGTGGATTCCCGGAGTAGATGACCATTGGAATGTCATGTTTTTTCAATCTGTCAACATAATTCTCCTGCATTTCAACTGTCATCACATTCTGTAAACCCTGATTGAAGTAAGAGGGAACTGGTCGTTGCATGAAATAATACAACATGGGTTGATTGGAAAGATCAATGAAGGTGGCCGATTTCGGGAAATAGTGATCAAAGAATTGTTTGAGTTCAAAAAACTGATTGATGTTTGGGGCAGCACTCAAATCTTCCCTTGATACCGGATGCATTCCATTGGGGTATTTTGCAAGGGATATTGATTCGTCCCAGCGGTGCAAAGTGCTTTTTTCTCCGTTACGTTGTGGCCATGAAAATGCCAGAGAAATCAAAGTTAGAGAACCAATAATAACTGGTGTTTTTAGCGCCCATTCTCTCTTTACCGAGATGAAGAGAACAAATAGACCAAATGATGTGATAAAGGCGTCGTTTCCCTCCAGTAATGAATGTCTCACTAAACCTCGCTGGATATTGAAGAAATAAGCGGTGCCTAAATAAAGAAGGAACACATCGAGTTTGTTTTCTTTTTTCTGCAGAAAACGTGCAGCGGTTCTGAACAGGATGATCAAAATTATTCCTGGTAAAACAAAATAATGAAACACAAGGTAATGATCCCTGTTTAATGCAATAGCTGGTAAGCCGTGGGCCTGTTGTGCTGAAATGTATTTCCAGGCTTCCGCAAGATTAAGTTTAGTTTTGGTGGGTAGAATCAGATAGATGATTAGCAGTGTAAAAGTTAGAATAAACAACGACCATAACACACTTTTTCGATGGAGAAAAAAACCTCTTCTGATCCAGATAAATGAAATGGTAATTGAAAATGCAAATGCATTGGCAATTCCAAGGTCAAGTCGCCATACAATCAGAAATAAACTCCATCCTATTGCTATTAATAGTGTCTTTAGGCCGAAGTTGCGATAAATAAGTAGTCCGATAAGAGCCGATACAATCATGAAAGAATAGGAGGGTGGAAATAGGGTAGCAATTAATGGAAATAGAAGGGTAATTAGCAGTGAATGAATTCTGTTTCCCGTTACCTCAATCAGCAAAAGATAAATGAGGATGCAATACAACATATCTCCAAACATGTTGTATGTCATGAAGCCAAGATCGTGATTGTATCCGTGCAAAAAATAATAAACCCATCCCGAAACTTGCTCGGAAAGTAAATGAGAACTGAAGAAATCACCAAACACATACTCACCCATTTCATAATGGCGCATCATGGCATTAGCAGGATTCGCGAGTTCAAAAGGGTCGCCATGAAAGGTATAGGTATCCTGATAAAAAGCAGGAATTACAATGCTAACTAAAAGCAGGAATGAAATGGTGCTAAAGGGATTCTTTTCAGTACACAATCTGAGTTTTTTCCAAATGAAAACCGGAAGTGTAAATGCTATCAATAACCACGGGAATAGAATTATCGGACTTTTTATGTACCACTCCCTTGCATTAGCTATGTGCCAGAGTTCTCTTGAAAATGTCCACACAACAGAGGAGATTATCAATGGGAAAAAGATTCGAAGTAGATGATGAATGGAGTAGGAATGTAGTGAAGGAATTCTTAGGATTAGGAAGAATACACTACTCAGAATAAAAAATGCACCTTCGGTATCTATTTTATTAATGTGCTGACTATCATCGATTGCGTTGAATAGGTATGCGGTGTTAAATGATAGCGCTAAAATGAAAATCCATTCCACCCAAAGATTAATTGATCGGTGTGGTTTTAAACCAATGAGTAAGGCTGTTAACCATGCGGATTGTATATAAGGTAAAATGGTGTTTTGAGGATGTCCCAAAAGATCCAACAGTTGCAGAGCAAGTATCCATCCCCCGCAAACAATCGCCGGAAACCATCTCGTTTTTCTGTAGTGAAAAATGAAGTGATTGCAAACAATAGTAATAACTCCGATTAGCAGCAGGAATGTTATGGTCAACAACATCCACAAATCCATCCTCGCGCTGATATTCACATTTTCCCAGGTAGCAATGTCTTCATTCCATGTTGTCCCCTGAAAAGATTGATCAACGTTTCCAATAATCCAATGCAAAACCGGAATGACGAGCCATAAACCCATTGCAAGGCTTGAGCTTGTAGGATAAATTAGACGAAGAATTCGGTTC
>JBKBUQ010000133.1:0-8020 GCA_046289975.1 Flavobacteriales bacterium
TCCAAACTTTCAATCGGTTTGAATCATATCGATGTACCGTTTGAATAGGTTTTCTTCCTGGAGGCAATTCATCAATCACCGAAATATCTAAATCACCATACAAACTCATGGCTAAAGTACGAGGAATTGGAGTGGCGGTCATGATGAGTACATGCGGCGGTGTTGTATTCTTTTTCCAAAGTTTAAACCGTTGCTCCACACCAAAACGATGCTGCTCATCAATAATGGCAAGACCAAGATTTTTGAATTCAACAACCGGTTCAATGAGTGCATGCGTCCCTATCAAAATATGAATTGTTCCGGCAGCTATTCCTTTTAAAATTTCATTGCGTTCCGATGTTTTTGATGACCCGGTGAGCAGTCGAACATTCACCGGCATCAGTCCGAGCATTTCGGTTAATGTTTGATAATGCTGTATGGCAAGAATTTCAGTTGGAGCCATTAAACAGGCCTGAAATCCATTATCAATAGCAATAAGCATACTCAATAACGCGACAACAGTTTTTCCTGAACCAACATCTCCCTGAACCAATCTGTTCATGTGCGCGCCGGTACCCATGTCTTTTCGAATTTCTTTTACCACACGTTTTTGCGCGTTGGTGAGTTCAAAAGGCATAAAGTCCTTGTAGAATTGATTGAACACTTCACCCACTTCACCGAATACAAATCCCTTTGCTTTTTTTGTTTGTGTAAGTTTTAATCGCACAAGCTGCATTTGCAGAAAAAACAATTCTTCAAATTTCATTCGGAACTGGGCTCTCACCATTTGCTCTACTGAAGCTGGAAAATGAATTTGTTCATAGGCTGTTCTCCGGTCCATCAATGCATAACGGGAAAGAATAGAAGCCGGAAAAATCTCATGAATACTACCGGAAATTTCAGGAACAAGAACGCGCATCAGTTTTTCAATTCCGCGACTGTTCAATCCTTTTTGTGTTGCCTTTTCCGTAGATGAATACAGTCCCTGAAGGTTTCCCTTAATGCCGGCGTTAAAATGCGATAACAACTCCAATTCAGGATGGGGTATCGAATAGCGGTCACGAAAAAAATTCGGTTTCCCAAACAACACATAATCCTCACCGGGCTTTAGGGCAGATTCCACAAATTTTGCACCCTGAAACCAAACCAATTCCACTGACCCGGTTTCATCCCTGAAAATTGCTTTGAGACGCGAACCCTTTCCCTTTATTGATTCGATATTGGTTATTCGTCCACGCAACTGAACATAAGGCAGATCAGGATGCAATTCTGAAACCGTATAAAACTTGCTTCGATCAATGTAGCGGTAGGGGAAAAAATTAAGCAGGCCCCAGCACGTGTGAATCCCCAATTCTTTCTTGAGGGATTCTGCTCTCTGCGGACCAACCCCCTTCATGTATTCAATTGCAGTATCGGGCAATAGCGCCATAGTCCAAAAATACGCTTCAATTCCCTGTGTTTAAAGGAATTCTTTTCAGATTGTCAACAGTTTAACTTTGAAAATACCTGCAAATCAAATTAGGACGCAATTGTAAATCCTTTCACAATTGCATAAGTAATCGTGAATTTCCCTCATTTGGAAGCAACCTTTTCAAATATTCCCCATCTTACTGTTGCACTACCTGAAACCACCCCATTATGAAAAATCGCCTGCTGCTTGCATTTTTTGTATTACTCACTTCCTTTTCATTCGGACAAATCACCATAACACCCGGCCCTACCGGTGCTGCACTAACGTCCTCCTTTATGGGGAATGGACTTACAGCTACCAATGTTGTGATCAACTGTAGTGCACAGTCATACGGAACATTTGCCAATGGAAACACCACCAATTTGGGCTTAACCAACGGCCTACTCATGACAACAGGTTTAGCCACTCAAGCCCCGGTAATTGGTGGTAGCTCCTCCGGAAATGATGCCAGTTTTTGTGTCGGAACCAGTGTTATTGATCCGCAACTTACATCCATTGAGCCAGGCGCAACAAACGATGTATGTATTATCGAGTTTGATGTTACTGCTGTTTGTAATCAACTTCAAGTGCGATTTGTTTTTGGTTCAGAAGAATATCCGGAATATGTAAACGCCGGTGTAAATGATGCCTTCGGTTTTTTTGTATCAGGACCAAATCCCGGTGGTGGAAATTACACCAATTTCAACATTGCACGACTCCCAAACAATTCGATTGTTAGTATCGACAATGTAAACGCAGGAGTAAATTCAGCATTTTACGTTTCCAATTCAGGTACTACAATTGAATACGATGCATTCACCACAGTGATAACCTATTCACTCAATTTAACTCCATGTGCCAACTATCATTTTAAATTGGCAATAGGAGATGCGGGAGATTGCATTATCGACTCCGGTGTGTTTATAGATTTTATTGCCTGTACAACTCCCCCTATAAATGTCGCAACTGCATCTACGGCTGCATCATGCGGTGCAAATGACGGAACAGCAACTGCAACTGTAACAGGAGGAGCCGGACCGTTTAACTACAGCTGGAATACCACTCCGGTTCAAACCACTGCTACTGCTACCGGTTTAGCACCCGGAAATTACACAGTCACTGTTACCTCAACAGCATTTCCCTGTCTTCCTCCATCAACTTCAACCGTTACTGTTGGAGGATCAGGTGCCGCTCCAACTGTAACCGTTACTCCAACAACTGGAACAATTTGTAACGGAGGAAACGTGAGCCTGACTGCTGCAGGAGGAACTAGTTATACCTGGTCTCCCGCAACCGGATTAAGTTCCACCACAGGAGCAACTGTTACTGCTTCTCCAACCACAACAACCACCTATACGGTAACCGGAACCGGTGCATGTGGTACAGGAACTGCTAGCGCAACTATAACAGTGAATCCTGTCCCTACAACCACTGCAGGATCCAATTCTCCCATTTGCGCAGGAACCACCCTTAACCTTACTGCCACCACCGCAACAGGCGCAAGCTATTCATGGACCGGTCCAAATGGATTTACATCCACTTTACAAAATCCAACTATTCCCAATGCTACAACAGCCGCTACCGGAACTTATACAGTAACCGTTTCTGCAAACGGTTGCACATCCACTTCCACTGTTGCAATAACTGTAAATGCTGCGCCGATTGCAAATGCCGGAAATGACGCTGCTCTTTGTCCGGGCTCATCTGCTACTCTTAATGGAAGTGGAACAGGAACTATAAGTTGGTCACCTGCTACCGGACTTTCTTCCACAACGATTCTCAATCCGGTTGCAACACCTGCAGGCACAACCACCTATACACTCACACTTACAAATGCAGGTTGTGTTTCTACAGACAACGTTACTGTGACAGTAATCAATTCCACACCATTGCAATTGACCCCCAATACATCCATTTGCACTGGCGATTGTACTACTCTTACAGTTTCCGGTGCTGATTATTATCTCTGGAATGCTGCAGCAGGAATTACAGATAACTCTGCGGTAACACAAACGGTTTGCCCTGCAACTACAACAACCTACACTGTTACAGGATATACTACTGGTCCAAACCTTATTGTTAATGGCGATTTCTCCTTAGGAAATACAGGGTTTACATCATCATACGCACTGGTCAATCCAAATACCAACCAGGGAGAATATAACATTGGTACAAATCCTCAAGCATGGAATGGAGGTCTTTCTCCTTGCGGCGATCATACAAGCGGAACAGGGAATATGATGATGATCAATGGCGCAACAGTTGGCAACCAATCCATATGGTGCCAGACGGTATCTATTTCTCCCAATACAGATTATTTATTCTCTACCTGGATCACTCCTGCATTTGCCGTGAATATGCCTATACTGCAATTCTCCATTAACGGATCTTTGCTGGCAACACCCTTTACATCATCCAACAATCTTTGCACATGGGAAGAATTTTTCACCACATGGAATTCTGGTGTTAACACAACCGCCAATATTTGTATTGTGAATCAGAACACAAATGCAATGGGTAATGACTTTGCAATTGATGATATTTATTTTGCGCCAGTTTGCACCCAAACCCAAAACGTAACAGTAACGGTTAGCAGTAACCTCGATGCAACCATTACACCGGCAGGACCATTTTGTACGAATAATGCTCCTGTAAATTTAACAGCAGTCAATACAGGAGGAACATGGAGTGGCACAGGGATTACAAATGCAAGCAGTGGAACATTTTCACCATCTGTTGCGGGTGCCGGAACACACACGATAACCTATTCTATTCCCGGATCATGCGGAGATACACAAACCACCACAATTACGGTAACAGGTAATCAGAATGCAGCCATTACTCCTGCCGGACCATTCTGTGCGAATGATGCCGCGATAAATCTTACTGCAGTTGATGCAGGAGGAACATGGAGCGGAACAGGTATTACAAACGCTACTAACGGAACTTTTGATCCAGCTGTTGCAGGAGCCGGTACACATACCATTACCTACACCATTGCAGGTGCTTGTGGAGATACTCAAACCACTACAATAACAGTTAACCCAACTGCCAATGCCACCATTACACCTGCAGGTCCATTCTGTGCTAACAATGCAAATGCATTTCTTGCCGCTGTAACACCCGGAGGAACATGGAGCGGAACAGGAATCGTAAACGCAAGTACAGGCGAATTCAGTCCGGTTGCAGCGGGCGCAGGTAACCATGTAATTACCTATACCATAGGCGGGGCCTGTGGTGATGTGCAAACCACAACCATTCAGGTAATCGCAAATGCGAACGCAACAGTAAATCCTGCAGGACCCTTTTGTGTATCTGATCCGGCAACAACATTAACCTCTTTAAATCCCGGAGGCACATGGAGTGGAAATGGAATTACGAGCGCTGCCAACGGAACCTTTGATCCTTCTGTTGCAGGAAATGGCACACACACTATTACCTATACTATAAGTGGTGTTTGCGGGGATGCACAATCCATTACAATTAATGTCGTTTCCATTTTACCAACAACAATTACTCCTGTAAATCCGCTTTGTATTAATTCTACACCTGTAACATTAAGTGGAGCATCTCCCGGCGGTACATGGAGTGGAACCGGAATTACAAATACAGCTACAGGTATTTTTGATCCGGCCGTTGCAGGAGCAGGAACAAATACGATTACTTATACAATTGCCGGAAACTGTGGTAGCACAAGTACAACAAACATTACAGTAAACCCGCTGCCAATCATCAGCTTTAATGTTGATATCAATTCGGGTTGCGTTCCGGTAACCAGCACCTTTACCAATACAACTTCTGGAGCAAGTAATTGCAATTGGTTAATCGACGGTGTTCCTGCGAGTACATCCTGCGCAATGTTTACGCATACCTTTACGCAGGTAAATTGTTTCGACATCACACTGGTGACTACAGACAACAACGGATGTTCCAACACTGCAACCATAAACGATATGGTTTGTACCTTCCCAATACCGAACGCCGATTTCACATTTACACCTACAAATACAACAGTGTTGAATCCAACAGTAAACTTCACCAATCAATCTACAGGAGGTACAATTTACCAATGGGATTTTGCAGGACTGGGAACATCAACACAAACAAATCCGTCCTTCACCTTCCCCGACAGTGCAGCATCCTATCTCGTTTGTCTGAATGTTTCCAACGCATCCGGATGTTCGGATGACATTTGTAAAGTTGTTACCATTTACGATGAGCTTTTGATATACGTACCAAATGCGTTCACACCGGATGGAGACGGAAAAAATGATGTTTTTCTTCCAATCGTATCAGGTATTGACCCAAACTCCTATGAGTTCTTCATTTTTAATCGCTGGGGTGAATTGATTTTCGAATCTCAGGTGCCTGATCGTCCATGGGACGGAACCTTTCGTTCACAGAACTCCAAACAAGATGTTTATGTCTGGAAAATCAAAGCGAAAAAACAGGGAAGCGGAGAAAAAGTAGTGTATTACGGTCACGTATCTTTATTGAGATAAGTAAATCCTAAAATATTTCTTGGCGGAAACTGAGCGGGTCTTCGGTTCCACTCAGCTTCGTCTTTTTTTTAAGAGTTACTTTCTCAGTAATTTTCTCAACATGCGCACATGAGCAGGTGGCTTACCGATTGTGAATGAAAAATAATCCTGATCTAGTGCACCGAAACGATGGTAGAAGGTTGCGATTGAGGGAATACGAGATCCTCCGAAATCGAAAATTTTATATTCTGAAGAACTCTGCAATATAACCTGATCAAAAAGGTAAAACATCGCACCAGTGGTTCTTCCTTTTTCTGATGTAGTGCCTTTGAGATAGGTTATACGGTCTTTAAAAAACCAAAAACAAGCTACCGCAACAATATCCTGGTGATTGGTAACCCCCAGAACTTTAAGCTTGTTGTTTTTCTTTCCTTCAACTAACAATTGAAGCAAACGCGAATAGTCATCATCTCTGAATTCTGCAATATCAGCGCCTTTCTCTTTTCGAAAAAAGCGAATGAGTTCATCCGGCTGAACATCACACATTCGAAGGCCTGCCTCTGTAGCTTTACGAACCATTCTACGGGTATTCTCAGAGTATGTACCAGGCAGTTCGCTATGTTGCTCAGGCAAGTTCTTTAATTGATATACCCATTTTTCAGCGAATGTTCCTTCAGGATAAGCCGGTAACATTTGGGGAAGACACAAATGCATATCGTGTACTTGCGGCAGGGTTTTAAGAATTGGAATTAAATTGGGACAATCATCAGAACGATGAAGAAATGCCTGATACCTTGAAAAAAAAGGCTGATAAATATTAAAATAACCGTAGCGTCTTTTCCAGGCAAATGGCAGAGCAATATCGCCGGAGACATTCATTACTGCCGACCAATTCTCACAAATTGCGTCGAGATAAAAACTCAAATGATAAATCATTCCCTGAGAGGAATCAGCTACCAATGCATCCCATTTTTCATCATCAATTTCCTTTCGATGAACAATGCGGTATTCCTGTTCAGAGCTCATGATGATCCTCCACGTAATCCAGGTCTTTTGAAAACGTTTCCTTAAGTTTCACAATGGAATAAAATGCAAGCGATATAAAAAGCAATCCTACAAGTAGTGCATTCACATCTTTTGGAACTGCAAATGCAGTGAGCATTCCGAATAATCCGGTAATAATATTTACCGAACCACGTACAAAATTAGGAATGGTATTCGCCGCTGTTGAACGAATATTCGTCCCGAACTGCTCGGCTGCAATGGTAACAAATATGGCCCAGTATCCTGAAGCGGTTCCCAGTAGCAAACAAAGAATATAATATCCCTGCAAAGAAATATCATGTGAGAAAAACAGAAATACAAAAATCAAAACCAGTGTCAATAACAAATACAACATTACCACTTTCCTTCTACTGCGAAGTAGTTGACTTAATAACCCCGAAATCAGGTCACCCACCGATAAACCAATATAAGCATACATCACTGCCTTTCCGTTTTTCACACCTTCTACACCCAGAAATGGTGCAAATTCGTTTTCAGAATTCATAACAAGTAATCCAATTACATACCAGATCGGGATTCCCACAAAAATACACCGGAGGTACTTTTTCAGATTTTGAGCATTAAATAACAAAATGCGAATATCCCCTTTTGCAATTTTAGATTCCGAGCGAATTCCTGTGAACATCCCCGATTCGATGGTACCAATCCGAAGTAGCAATAAAGCGAGTCCCATCACTCCGCCAACGATATAAGCAACCTGCCAATTGGCAATTGGACTACCTGTAACTGAACTAATCAAATTTCCAATAGCCTCACCTTTTGCACCGACCAAAGAAGCAACTACTGCACCCAGTGCGCCAAATGTTACAATGATCATTGTACCGTAGCCTCTTTTTTCCTTTGGCATCATTTCTGAAACAAGTGTGATTCCTGCTCCGAGTTCACCGGCAAGACCAATTCCTGCTATTATCCGAACAACCGTGTAAGCAGGAATTGTTGTGATGAATGCATTTACAATATTGGCAGCAGAGTACAATAAAATTGATCCAAACAAAACCTTGAGTCGCCCCTTTTTATCCCCGAGCACACCCCACAATACCCCACC
>JBKBUQ010000134.1:0-7985 GCA_046289975.1 Flavobacteriales bacterium
CCGGGCTGAAGCCTTGTCTATTCTCCGATTCTTCCGCTATGGCAGGAGCACTATCTTAGTAACCCCGGGCTGAAGCCTTGTCTATTCTCCGATTCTTCCGCTATGGCAGAAGCACTATCTTAGTAACCCCGGGCTGAAGCCCAGGGTTACATAGTAGGAAGCGGTAAAATCCTCGGGCTGAAGCCCGGGATTTTGAGTAGTTTTGGGATATGTCTTCTCATCGCCAACTTTTTTTGGAGCACTTGGCTCAAACCTCAGATTTTCCGATGGAAGTAGAAATTGCCCGGGCAGAAGGGTGTTTCATGTATGGTCCGGATGGCAAAAAATACCTTGATCTGATTGCCGGAATATCAGTTAGCAATCTCGGTCATGGGAATCCCGCCATTAAAAGAGCGATTATTGAGCAGGTTGATACCAATATGCACTTGATGGTTTACGGGGAATTTGTCCAGGCATCACAGGTCAAATTGGCTTCTGCCCTTCACAGAGCAACCCATCCTACGCTTACACAAACGTATTTCACCAATTCAGGAAGTGAAGCGGTTGAAGGGGCAATGAAACTGGCAAAACGATTTACAGGAAGAGCGGAAATCGCTTGTATGCATAATGCCTACCATGGCAGCACACATGGTGCATTAAGCATGATTGGTGGAAGCGAAATGCAAAAAGGATTTCACCCATTATTACCCGGAATAAACAGACTTCATTTTAACCGGTTCGACGATTTGCATCTCATCACGCATGCAACTGCAGCCGTTTTTGTGGAACCTGTACAGGGCGAAGCGGGTGTTCGTCCGGCTAACCCTTTCTGGCTTGAAGCACTACGTAAAAAATGTGATGAAACAGGAACCTTACTTGTGTTCGATGAAATTCAAACCGGTTACGGCAGAACAGGAACTTTGTTTGCATTTCAGGATTACGGAATAATCCCGGATATTTTAGTCCTCGCAAAAGGTATGGGTGGAGGTATGCCACTTGGTGCATTTATGGCAAGAGCGGAAATAATGGATTGTTTGCGGAGAGATCCAATCCTTGGTCACATTACTACTTTCGGAGGTCACCCCGTTTCGTGTGCAGCCAGTCTTGCAGCATTGGAAATTTTACTTCACTCAGATATCCTTCAACAGATTCCCGCTAAAGAGGAATTATTTCGCAGTTTACTTGTACATGAAAAAATACTTGAAGTCCGCGGAAAAGGCTTGATGCTGGCAATGGAAATTGGTTCCTTCGACTATGTTCAGGAAGTCATTCACCGTTGCATAGAGGCAGGTTTGATCTCTGACTGGTTTTTGTTCTGCGATTCGGCATTGCGAATTGCTCCTCCTCTTACAATTAGCGAGGAAGAAATTAAAGAAGCTTGTTCAATTCTGATCCAATGTCTTTAATCATCCGAAGGAATTAATTGTTTCGATTTTTTTCTGATCATCATTCCAAATCCCAATTTGATAGAAAAATAACTTCTCCCCTTTTTCATATTCTCATCCGGTGTCCAATTGGGATCATAAATAGCCACCAACTTATATTCGGGATATTCAAAGCTTGCGATCTGCAATAAATACCTCCAATGCATTCGGATAAAAAAGCGGTCAGATATGTTTTGTCGCCCGCCCATCATAATACCTGCAAAATGCATATCGTAGTTTCCGTTAAACTGAAATTTATAGAATGAAGGAAACCAATCAAGGTAATCGGCATGACTCCGAAAAAAAGTATAACACATCCCCAATTCACCTCCATGTTTTTCCCGTTGCGTAAAGCGATAAAGAAATTGACCACTCAGCTGATAATTATTGAATTGATATTCAACAACGCGTAAAGGATAATAAACTTCCCTTCCTTGATCGCGTGAAAACGATATGGCTCCGCCGTAAACAAATTTTGTATTTTGGAATTCAATATCTCCCCCTGCTCCTAAATCTGAGGCAACAGTAAAAAGTTCAGCCGTTCCGGAAATGGAAAAGCCGTTCTGCGCACAGAGACGCGATGAAAACACAATCGCAGCAACAAAAAAAAAGTACAGAAATGATTTGCGAATCATCTCTGTACTAACGAAAAAATAAATTATCTATTGTTTCCTTACTTCCGCACTTTCTTTTTTGTCTTTTTAGCTTCAACAGGTTTACGTACTGCCTTTTTTGCGCCGGTACTTTTTGCGGAACTTTTCTTTGCAATTGTTTTCTTCACAGCAGTTTTGGTGACCTTGCTGTTTTTAACTGACCCGGAGCGTTCATTCGTTAATGCTGCCTCCAGCACTTCCATCATTTCGCTGACATAATGAAATGTCAATCCTTCAATGTATGCTGACTTAATATCTTCAACATCTTTTCTGTTTTTTTCGCAAAGAATTATCTCTTTTATGCCTGCGCGTCGTGCTGCAAGAATTTTTTCTTTGATACCACCAACGGGTAAAACCTTACCACGAAGCGTAATTTCGCCGGTCATGGCCAATGCCTTTTTCACTTTACGCCCTGTAAACTGCGACGCAAGTGCTGTAAGCATGGTAATTCCTGCAGACGGACCATCCTTTGGTGTAGCGCCTTCGGGAACGTGAACATGAACATTATGCTGATCGAATGTTTTGATATTAATACCGAGTTTGAGGGAATGAGCTTTTAAAAATTCCAGCGCTATGATCGCAGATTCTTTCATTACCTCACCCAGATTACCGGTCATACTCAATTTCCCTTTTCCCGGAGTAAGAATTGTTTCGATGAAAAGTATATCTCCTCCTACGGGTGTCCATGCTAAACCTGTAACTACTCCGGGTACATTGTTGTTTTCGTATTTATCGCGTTCGTAAGAGGGACCAAGTATTTTTCTTGCCTCTTCAAGCAGAATTTCGCTTTTGAATTTTTCATTCATAGCAATCTGCTTCGCGCGGTTACGTACGAGTTTACCTATTCGTTTTTCAAGTCCGCGCACACCCGACTCGTTAGTATACTCTTCAGCGATCTTTTCCACAACACTTTCGCTAACCGCAAACTGATTTTCTTTAACACCGTGCTCCTTAAGCAATTTAGGAATGAGGTGTTTTTGGGCAATACCCAGCTTTTCCTCAATGGTATATCCTGTTATTTCAATGATCTCCATTCGATCACGCAAAGCAGGTTGAATAGTAGCCAGGTTATTCGCTGTAGCAATGAACATCACTTTGGAGAGATCGTAATCCACTTCCAGGTAATTATCGTAAAAAGCAGTGTTTTGTTCCGGATCAAGAACTTCCAGCAATGCGGATGATGGATCGCCGTGAAAACTTTCTCCGGTCTTGTCAATTTCGTCGAGTACAAAAACAGGATTGGACGATTCTGCCTTCTTCATATTCTGAATCACTCTCCCGGGCATTGCACCAATGTAGGTTTTACGGTGACCACGAATTTCCGCTTCATCGCGCAAACCACCCAACGACATCCGCACATATTTCCTTCCCAATGCTTCTGCAACCGATTTTCCCAGCGAAGTTTTACCAACCCCGGGAGGACCGTACAAACAAAGTATAGGTGATTTCATATCGTTCTTTAACTTAAGAACAGCCAGATATTCGATAATTCGCTCTTTCACTTTTTCCAATCCGAAATGATCGCGGTCAAGAATCTCCTGAGCCTTTTTCAGATCGAACTTATCCTTGGTATAAACATTCCACGGAAGATCAACGAGAGTTTCCAGGTAATTTATCTGAACGGAAAATTCAGGACCATTGGGATTCATTCGTTGCAACTTATCCAGTTCCTTGGAAAAATGTTTTTCAATTTCCTTGTTCCACTTTTTCTTATCTCCTTTTATTCGCAGTTCACGCACCTCCATGTCGACCGGGTTTTCACCCAACTCGTCCTGAATGGTTTTCATTTGCTGATGCAGAAAATATTCGCGTTGTTGTTTATCGATATCGTTGCGGACCTTGCTCTGAATTTCATTTTTCATTTCAAGTAACTGGAGGTCTTTGGTAAGCAATCCCAGCAAGTATTCTCCACGCGACAACAGATCTGATTTTTCGAGCAAACTCTGCTTTTCCTCAACAGTGGCATTCATGTTGGAGGAAATAAAATTGATCAGGAATGTAGGACTTTCAATATTCTTGATTGCAAATCCTGCTTCGCTTGGAATATTCGGATTGAGACGAAGAATATTCAGTGATAAATCTTTAAGCGAACTCACAAGCGCACTAAGTTTATCGTCTTTCATTCCATGCGGAAGATCCATGTATTGACGCACATTTGCGCGGATATATGGTTCTTCGGTGATGAGATCAAGCATCTCAAAGCGCTTCTTGCCCTGAATAATTACAGTTGTACTTCCATCGGGCATTTTTAGCACGCGTAAAACCTGTGCCACCGTTCCGAAACGGAAAAGATCTTCAAATCCGGGCGCCTCTACATCTTGTTTCTTCTGTGCGATTACGCCAATTACCGTTTTCGCTTTGTAGGCATCATTAATTAAACGGATTGATTTATCTCTTCCAACAGTGATAGGAATTACCACTCCGGGAAAAAGGACATTGTTACGTATAGGTAAAATAGGCAAATCATCGGGAGTCGCCTCACGATTCATTTGTTCTTCATCTTCAGGTGTGATAAGTGGAATCAGATCGGTGTCGCCATCAATCATTCCGCTAAATTCGAACAAGTCGCCAAATTGATTTTCATTCATGGATGTAGGATATGTGAAGCAACAAGGACAATGAACGTGCCATGGCTGCGGGTATGTAATAACGTCAGGAAAAGCAGATTCTTATCCTCTGAATCGGGAACTTAACTGGAAAATATGGCGCATCATGTCGCGATCGCTGTCGGTAAACGGCAGATTTCTGCGCGACATTACTCTCTCTGATACATCGAAGGATCGGTCGAGGTCGAAAGTGGAAAATCCATCTGCACCACCCCAGCTAAAGGAAGGGATGTGTTTGGGAGGAAATCCGCCTCCAAAAACATTCGCATTTACCCCTACCACTGTTCCTGTGTTGAACATGGTATTGATTCCTGATTTTGAATGATCTCCCATAATAAGTCCGCAAAACTGAATACCTGTGCTGATAAAAGCATTCTCAGAAATACTGAACACTTTTACCGTTCCGTAATTGTTTTTCAGATTCGAATTATTGGTATCCGCGCCCAGATTGCACCACTCGCCAATGACAGAATTACCGAGGAAACCATCGTGTGCTTTGTTGCTATATCCAAAAAAGACGGAATTATTGATCTCTCCTCCCACTTTACAATAGGGTCCGATGGTAGTTGCACCATAAATTTTGGACGACATTTTCAAAACCGCACCCTCACACAATGCCAATCCCCCACGGATCACAGATCCCTCCATCACCTCTGCATTTTTGCCAATATAAACAGGACCTTCGTGAGCGTTTATTATACAAGCCTCCACTTTTGCACCTTCCTCAAGGAAGATTTTTCCCTTCCCGATCACAGTATTTGTGGCAGAAATGGCCTGAGATGTTCTTCCTGCAGTGATCAATTCAAAATCACGTTCAAGCGCCAAACCGTTAAGCATAAAAATATCCCAGGGGTGACGCACACGTACTTCTCCTGAAAACGGAGCACTCAGCAATACATCATCACTGCCATCCACCCATGCCATTAGTCCATGATTACCTTCAATTGCCTGACCCGGTTGCAAAACCCTTACTCGCTCGGCAAAATGTTCATCAGGAATAATCGCACTGTTTACCCGGATGACCTTTTCGCCTTTAGGCACACCTTCATACCTGCCTGCGAGGTAATCCGGTGCTTCCACGTAAACTTTTTCACCCAGAATCATCTCCCATTTTTCGCGGATCGTGAGAATTCCAACCCTGATATCAGCCATCGAACGGGTGTAGGTCAGAGGCAGTAAACGGTTCCACTCTTGTTCATCGGTCAGGCAGATTTTCATAAGAATCGGTTGTTTGAATATCAAATATACATGCTGTACAGGTAAATAGTCTACCTCATAATCGCAAAAAAAAGCCCCGGCTTTTCAGTCGGGGCTTTCTGAATAGTATATCAGAATTACTTCTTGAACTTATCGTAACGGCTCTTGAATTTATCGATACGACCTGCAGTATCCACAAGTTTCACCTTACCGGTAAAGAAAGGATGTGACATGTGCGAGATATCGAGCTTCACCAAAGGATACTCATTACCATCTGTATACGTAATAGTGTCTTTAGTGTCTGCGCAAGAGCGACAAAGGAACATATAATCGTTGGACATGTCTTTAAACACAACCAAGCGGTAATTTTCGGGGTGAATGCCTTGTTTCATGACGTTTACTTATTATCGGGCTGCAAAAATAGAAAAAAATCCTTTCCAACCAAAAAGGAAATAGAAAGGTTTCAGCAATAATCACTAAAAAAGTCCGTAAGTACAATAATCCCTATTTTTGCACCATGCTGAACCGCCGCCTGACCTACATCTTCATTTTTGGACTGATCAGTTCAATGGCAGTAATCAGCGGATGTCGCAAAGACCGGTTGATCGACAACCCTTCCGCCAAACTGGCATTTTCGCAGGACACGGTCATTTTCGACACACTTTTTACCACAGTAGGATCCACAACGCGACAATTGAAGATCTATAACCGAAACCGGGGAAAGGTCAATATCGACAGAATCTATCTGGCCGGAAACGCCGGAAATTCGTACCGGATGAATGTTGACGGTCTGCCGGGAACCAGCTTTAGCGATATTGAAATCGATGGTGGCGACAGCCTTTACATTTTTGTGGAAGTCACCCTCAATCCCAACAGTTTAACCACTCCACTCCTTGTAACAGACTCTATCATATTCGTTACTAACAATAATGTTCAGGATGTTGATTTGGTCGCCTGGGGGCAAGATGCCTACTTTCACACCCCACCAAATGGCGCAACGAGCCCGTTTTTTTCCTTGCCCTGTAATTCAATTTGGACTAACGATAAACCCCATGTAATTTACGGCTACCCCGTTGTTGATTCAACCTGTTCCCTGCTCATTCAACCCGGAACAAAAATCTATTCGCATCCCAATTCCGCTCTGGTGGTTTACAATGGTGGCACCTTACATGCTAATGGAGACCCGGGAAACAGAATTATTTTTCAGGGCGACCGACTGGAACCCAACTATGACAGTCTGCCCGGCCAATGGAGCGGAATTATTTTATTGGAAGCCGGAAACAGCCGCATTGACCATTGTGATATCCGAAATGCATCAGTTGGTGTTAGGGTGCAGACCATCAGCGGGACATTATCCCCATTGGTAATGGAATATGTGCGCATTGAAAACATGTCTAATTTCGGCGTTTGGAATTACGTTGCCGGAGACATAAGCATGAGCAATTGCATGATCAATAATTGCGGCCAGTATGCCTTCATATGCACTGGTGGAGGATTTGTACGAATCAACCATTGCACCTTTGCCAATTACTGGAACTATACCGACAGAAGGGTTCCTGCATTTGGAATGGCAAATTTCTTTGAGGATGCTACCGGAGCAATGGTGTTGGTTGATCTGAATGCAGAAGTGAGCAACAGCATTATTTACGGGAATGAAGGCAATGAGTTTGCAGTGAATATGAATGCCGGTGCAGTTGGAAATTTTGTGTTCAATACCTGTTATATAAAGTCGGATCAGGATTTGAGCAACACCACAAATTTTATAAATATCAGCAAGAATGTCGACCCGCGTTTTGAAGAGCCCAATGAGCAACGGTACAAGCTGCAATCCATTTCCCCATGTATTAATACCGGCAATCTGATCTTTCGAATCGATTACGATCTTGACTTTTTTACCCGTGATGCACTCCCTGATATAGGTTGTTTTGAATTTCAGTAAGCAATGATTTTAGGACCTGGATTGGATAAAATATTGAGGAGTTGATTCAGCCACAAAATATACTTTTCATCATCAATCCTCATTCCGGAATCGGGAAGCAAAAGTTGATGGAAGAGTATATCGGTAAAAACCTGGATCGAAGACTATTCACACCTACCATCTGCTACACCGAACGCAAGGGACATGC
>JBKBUQ010000135.1:0-7874 GCA_046289975.1 Flavobacteriales bacterium
GCCTACCATGTCCCCGAAAAAGCGACGTAAGCGCTGAATGATTTGTGTTGTTAATGCAATTTCCGGAAGCAAATACAATACCTGTCCATCCGTTTTTTCCAGAATTTCCTGAATGAGCCGGATATAAATTTCGGTTTTTCCCGAGCCTGTTACACCATGCAGCAACACCGGTTTGTTTTCATTGAATCCCTTGCTGATTTCATCAAATGCACGCTGTTGTTCGTCTGATAAAACAGGTAGGGTAGAAGTCTCTGATATTTCCGGAGCCAAACGATCAACTCTGACCTGCCGAATTTCAAAAACACCAGCCTTGAGGAGGGTATCTATCGAGGAACTACTTCCACCCAATGCCTTTACGAGTTCAGATTTTTTTACGCTTTTTGGATTATCGGAATAGCGTCCGGATAGTTGAATGAATTGCAATAGTGCATCCACCCGTTTTTGTGCTCTTTTGTCCTTTTCAAGCTGGGCAAACACCTCTCTTAATGCATCTTCATCTGTGCATGCCGCAGATAACTCGATCATTGTTTCGTACTTGGGCCTGTAACGGTATTTCAGCTCTTCTTCGACAAGTATCTTTTTCTTTTCGAGTAAGGATTTAACATGTTGCTGAACGGTGCGTTGACCGAGCAATTCTGCTATTTCCAGCAATGTCATTTTATGTCTAAACTCCAGCGCATCGAGAATGGTTTGTTCCTTTGGACTAAGCGGAAAATCGGTTTGTGAATCAAGATCCGGAACAATTACCGTTTCACTTCCCAATCTGAGTGAGCCCGGAACTGCTGCAAGAAAAACCTCTCCGGGCGTACAACAATAGTAATCAGCCATCCATTCCCAAAATGCCATTTGTTGCTCCGTAACGATTGGACGCTCATCAAGTATGCCGTCTAAATATTTCGCTTCGTAGTGTCGGGGAGCTGTTTGGTGAACGTTTCGTACAATTGCGGTATACAATTTATTTTTCCCGAACTGAACAATTGCACGCATGCCGGAATGTACATCTTCATTCATCTCCAGTGGAATACGATACGTATAATACTGCGGAACCGCCAAAGGCAGAATTACGTCAGCAAATAAGGTACGTCGTTCGGAACCGGACACAATAAAAAGTGATTAAAGCGATAGAATTTCCATCATGCGAAGATAATCGGGATAGATCTCCTGCAAGTGTTTGATCGCATTTTCAAATAGAGTATAGGTCACCTTATTGTTCATTATCCCAATCATTACGTTTCTTTTTCCTGCCATTAATGCTTCAACCGCAGCAAATCCCATTCGTGAGGAATTGACACGGTCCATACACGTTGGATTTCCACCCCGTTGGATATGACCGAGAATGGTAACGCGTGTATCGTATTCGGGAAGTGCTTTTTTCACTTTATCCGCAATTTTGAACGCACCACCTGCTTCATCCCCTTCTGCGACAATGATTATTTTCGAGCTTTTGTCTTTCCTGCATTCTGCAAGCCGGTTAATTAAGCGATCGAGATCGGTTTTTGTTTCCGGAATTAAAATATCCTCAGCTCCAACAGCAATTCCACTCCGAAGGGCTATTAATCCGGCATCCCTTCCCATCACTTCCACAAAAAACAAGCGGTTATGACTTTCGGCGGTATCCCGAATTTTATCAACAGCCTCCATAACTGTGTTAATAGCAGTATCGTAACCAATGGTATAATCCGTTCCAATCAAATCATTATCAATGGTTCCGGGGCATCCAACAAAAGGAATCTCACAAATCTCACTAAAAACCCGTGCACCCGTAAAGGTTCCGTCACCACCAATAGCTATTACCCCTTCAATACCGGCCTTCTTCAATTGTTGATAAGCTGCATTTCGTCCCTCAGGTTCCAGAAAGCGCGGACTTCTGGCCGTTTTGAGGATAGTTCCGCCGCGGTTGATGATATTGGCCACCGACTTACGGTCCATTGGAATAAAGTCTCCATCAATCATTCCCTCATACCCCTGAAGGATTCCAACTACCTCAAGATCATGGTATATACCTGTCCTTACAACAGCCCGAATACAGGCATTCATTCCCGGAGAATCGCCTCCTGAGGTAAAAACTGCGATCTTTTTCATGGTTGCAAAATACGGAAGAATGGGATAAAAGCCATCGGATTTAACCCCATAATGCCCCAGTTGGGCGACAGTTTCATTTTTTTTATCGAACGTTTCCGCTTTGTCAATTCAACTATTTTTTTTTACTTGCACCGTTCAATTCTACTCCTGAACATTATGCAGAACCGTACCAGAGGGATCACCTCAATTTCTTTTATCGCGCTGGGAGTCTCCATGCTCATGTTTTCCGCTTGCGGCGACTCCAATACCAATGAACAGGATGTGACGAAAGTCGATCCCAAGGTATTAGATACAAGTGATGCAATGGGCATCTCTATCAACGGACGTTTATTCAGTATTCCATCTCCGTTCCAAACCGCAGAATTGATTAAAAGCACAGGTGCGCCTTACAATGCTGCCATGCTCAATTCTACAGATCAAACAGCCAACTATTCCACCAAGTTCAATAAGGCATTGAACCTGGGAGTTTACGGAGCTGACCTTGGTTACGCAACCATGTACGACAATACTACTGATGCTATGTCGTACTTGTCTTCTGTTGAGCAGCTTTCAAAAGAACTCGATATGGGAGGGGCATTTTCTGAAGACATCATCGATCGTTTTTCAGAAAACATGGGCAACAAAGATTCCATGCTGGTAATTGTTAGTGATGCTTACCGTAACGGTGACGAATACCTGAAAACCAATGATCGTGCCCAGGAAGCAGGACTTGTATTAACAGGTGGATGGATTGAAGCATTGTACTTTGCCTGTGAAGTGGTTAACAAAACCAAAGATCAGAAAATCATCAACCGTATTGGTGAGCAAAAAACTACACTCGGAAATCTTATTGAACTTCTTGAACAGTACAATACTGAAGAAAGCATTGCAAACCTTATTGGTGAAATGCAATCACTTTATACTTTGTTCGACGAGATAAAAGTTACCTATACTTACCAGAAGCCGGAGACGGACGCTGAGAATCAGGTTACCATTATCAAGAGTTCTACCAAGGTGGACATCACTCCTGATAACCTGAACAACATTACCCTTAAAGTAAAAGAACTCCGTATCAAAATTGTACAATCTGAACTATGAGAACTTTAGTCCTTTCCGTTATAGTACTCTTCAGTGCCGCGTTTTCAGGCAATGCTGGAGCTCAAAGCTGTGATTCACTTACCAATGTTTGTAAAGGTCACCTCACCAAGCCTGCAAAAAAGGATAAAGGCTCAATTTTCATTTCTGATGGTCAGACCTACCGTGCTTTACTGGACGAAGAGCAGACTGCTGAGTTTACCACTACATTTTATGGTGGTTCAACTTATCGTATTGCAACATCTGCGGGAACGAAAGATAATTATGTCATTTTTGAGGTATACGATAAGGAGCGCAATCTTCTTTTTTCGAATGCCGATTATGGAAACGCACCCTACTGGGATTTCAAAGTTGAATCAACAGTAGATGTCATCATTGAGGCACGTCTTGATCCCAATAAAAAGAGTTCCGGTTGTACCGTAATGCTAATTGGGTTTAAGCAATTGAAAAAGTAAAAGTTCATTCTCAATCTATCTGAAAAGACATTTCGCCGTAAATGTCTTTTCGTGTTTGAGACAACACCACGCACAGCATGAGTGAACGGATATTAAAAGCTCTTATGCAACTCTTCGCTATCATCGCGAGGGTTGAAGATGAGGACGGACCCGAAGCCGAATCAGGATCAACTGATGGAGGTGGACGCCGCATTGTTGAGATCTTCCTGAAGTCGCAACTTAACCAGGAGTTGGTGGACGAATATTTACGTCTATTTGACGAATACCTGGAAGCTCACCAGGGTAAATCGCAGAAAAAAGACGGAGCAAAAAAACGTACATCTGTAAATTCTGTGAAAGTTCTGAGGATCTGTACCCAGATCAATGAGGAACTCGCCCAAAAGCAGAAAATCATTGTATTGGTCAGGATTCTTGAGTTCATCAACGAAAATCAATCTGTAACCGAACAGGAGCTAGAGTTTGCCAGCACAGTTGCCGAAACGTTCAATATCTCAGAAGAAGAATTCCGTCGTTGCAAAAATTTCGTTGACAATAAAGAAGACCAGACAGAAGACGGAGCTTACCTGCTTTATATCAATAATTCAAAAGAGAATCCCTTCAAGGAAGCTCACCATATATACAGTGAGGGAATTCAGGGACATATTCGCGTATTGCGTATTCCTTCATTGGGAATTTATTTCCTGCGTTATTACGGGAATTCAGAGATCTATCTGAATGGAATAAACATAACACCACTACGTGTTTACATTCTCACACAAGGTTCATCCATCCGTTCATCGCGTGTTCAGCCGATTTATTATTCGGATATCATTAGCAAATTCCTCAGCGATACATCTGTCAGCAAAATTGTATTTAAAGTGGACGAAATTATGTTCCACTTTAAAGGAGGGAAAATCGGACTTCATCCATTAACCTTTTCAGAAGAATCCGGGAAACTACTCGGAATTATGGGAGGTTCCGGTGCAGGAAAATCGACTCTGCTGAATGTATTGAATGGTAATTATGCTCCCACAAGAGGTGCGATTACCATCAACGGTGTTAATATTCACAGTGAAAGCAAAAAAATTGAAGGTGTTATTGGTTACGTTTCTCAGGATGATCTTCTTATTGAAGAGCTTACTGTTTTCCAAAACCTGTTTTACAATGCCAAACTGTGTTTTGGAAACCTCAATGATGCACAGATCACAAAGCTTGTATTGAATCTTCTTACAGCTCTTGGTTTATACGAAACAAAAGATCTTCGTGTTGGAAATCCGTTGGATAAAACCATTTCCGGAGGACAACGGAAGCGATTGAATATCGGTTTGGAATTGATCCGCGAACCGGCGGTATTGTTTGTGGATGAACCAACTTCAGGATTATCCTCAAGGGATTCTGAAAATATCATGGACTTATTAAAAGAGCTTGCTTTAAAAGGTAAGTTGGTCTTTGTGGTGATTCACCAGCCATCGTCTGATATCTTTAAAATGTTCGACCGTCTTCTGATTCTGGATGTTGGCGGATTCCCTATTTATTACGGAAATCCTGTTGATGCAGTGATCTATTTCAAGACACTGGTAAACCATGTAAACTGCAATGAGAGTGAATGTCCAACCTGTGGTAATGTAAACCCGGAACAGATATTCAACATTATTGAGAGTAAGGTAGTCGACGAATACGGAAATGCCACTCAAAACCGGAAAGTATCTCCAAAAGAGTGGAATGAGTTGTACACCGAAAAAATCGGCAATCAATTACCGGAAGCACCTGCACAAAAAGATATTCCGGAAAGCACCTTTAAGATTCCGAACAAGATCAAACAATACTGGGTTTATTTGGTGCGGGATGTATTGTCGAAACTGACAAATACCCAATACATATTAATTAACGTATTTGAAGCTCCTGCGCTTGCTCTTATTCTGGCTTTCTTTGTGAAATTTTTCAACAATGAAGCTGCGCGATCGGGGAATTATATTTTCCGTGATTCAGAAAACGTTCCACAATTCCTGTTTATTTCAGTTGTGGTTGCCCTATTTATAGGACTCACTGTTGCAGCTGAAGAAATCATCAAAGACCAAAAAATTCTTAAGCGGGAATCCTTCCTGAATCTTTCCAAACTAAGTTATCTCAATAGTAAAATCACCATCATGTTCCTCATTTCGGCGGTTCAGATGTTGCTTTATGTGTTGGTAGGAAATTTTGTTCTGGAGATCAAAGGCATGACTTTCGTTCATTGGTTTTCACTCTTCTCCACAGCTTGTTTCGCCAATATTCTGGGCTTGAATATTTCTGCCAGCTTCAATTCCGCAAAGGTTATTTACATCCTTATTCCGATTTTGATCATTCCTCAGTTGTTGTTTTCCGGTGTAATTGTACGCTTTGATAAACTCCACCCATGGTTTGCATCACAATCGAAAGTTCCGCTTATCGGTAACGTAATGGCATCACGTTGGGCTTATGAGGCAATGGCTGTGGTTCAGTTTAAGGACAACGATTATCAGAAAAATTTCTTCAGTACTGAAAAAGCACTAAAATTCTCAACCTGGAAAAAAGACCATTGGCTGAAAGAACTTGAGGGTTATAACCAAACCATCAAAACCAATCTTGATAATCCTGAAGAAAAGGAAAATGTGGAGCATAAACTGCTCGTCCTGAAGAATGAAGTGAAACGCGAGATGAAATTCATTAAGGGCCTTACACATCCTTCGGTAGATCAATTGGAGGTGGGCAAAGTGAACGATAAGGTTCTAAATGAGACCATGATTTATCTGGACCAGCTTAAGAAGCACTATAAGAATGTGTACAAGGAGGCAAGCACCAAAAAGGATAGTATTGTGAAAGCGATGCAAAAAGACGATGCTGCACGCGATCAATTCCTTGCATTGCAACAATCGTACACCAATCAGAGTCTTGAAAATTTTGTCACCAACCGAAATGTCTTCCCGATGATAATTGAGGAGAATGGTTACCTCGTACAAAAAGCGGATCCTATTTACCTCGATCCTTATGATAAAGGGTTCCTTGAATCGCATTTTTATGCGCCACGTAAACGATTGTTCGGTTCGTACATCGATACTTTTTGGGCAAATATGATGGTGATCTGGATGATGTCATTATTTCTGATTATTGTGTTGTATTTTGACGGAATGAGAAAACTACTGAATATTGGTTCAATTTTCAGTGGATTATTTTCCAGTAAGAAATAGGAGAGTAGGGGATAAAAATGAAGAAGTTTTACGGCTGGTTGCTTAGGACCATACCTCGTCCATGGTTAATCAGATTGAGTTATGTTTTTCGTTTGTTTGCCCCTCTATTTCTAAAGGGCAACAAAGTTGAGTGTACGGTATGTAAAAAACACTACCGCAAATTTCTACCCTACGGAACGCATCAAAGAGACAATGTACTTTGTCCGAATTGCCTTACCTTGGAAAGGCATCGTTTATTGTGGCTTTATCTGAATGAAAAGACCGATTTCTTCACAGCTAAACACGAAGTGCTGCATATAGCTCCGGAGCAATGTTTTTACAAGCGTTTCCGTTCCATGAGCAACCTTCGTTATGTTACTGCTGATTTGGAGTCCCCTTTAGCAGATGTGCATATGGATATGCATCACATGCCATTTAAAAACGAAGAATTCGATATCGTATTTGCCAATCACGTTCTGGAACATGTTGATGATCCACATCAATGCATGACAGAAGTATTACGCGTGCTGAAACCAGGAGGATGGGCAATTATGCAGGTTCCTATTGATTACTCAAGGGAAAAGACCTATGAGGATCGCAGTATTACATCTCCTGCTGACCGCGAAAAGCATTTTTGGCAAAAAGATCATTTGCGACTATTCGGAAGAGATTATCCTGAACGCCTGCGCAAAGCAGGATTTTCTGTTGATGAAAACAATTTTTCCGCAGCTCTTCCTGATGATGTGCGCGAACG
Source organism: Flavobacteriales bacterium (assembly GCA_046289975.1). GTDB lineage: Bacteria > Bacteroidota > Bacteroidia > Flavobacteriales_D > UBA2798 > UBA2798. The sequence goes on from JBKBUQ010000135.1 coordinate 7,530, forward strand.
TTACCGTCTGCAAAAGGAGGAAGTTCTTTACATCTGCAAAAAGATCACGTAGTTAAATCTTGTTAACACCGAAGCCTCAGTTTCCAATACATAGAATGCTCCTTTTTCCTATCTTTGCCCAATTTTAATTGAAGGAGCGAATATGACGATCTCAAAGGACAAATTCATTGGCGAAGGGCTGACATACGATGATGTTTTACTGGTACCTGCTTATTCGGAGGTCATGCCCCGTGAAGTAGACATCCGTTCTAAATTCACAAAGGGAATCACAATCAACCTTCCGGTAGTTGCTGCGGCAATGGATACGGTAACAGAATCTGAACTGGCAATTGCCCTTGCCCAACA
>JBKBUQ010000136.1:0-7850 GCA_046289975.1 Flavobacteriales bacterium
GGAGGGAGAGAGAGAGAGAGAGAGAGAGAGAGCAGAGGGGGAGAGAGAGAGAGAGAAAGAACAAAACATCGACAACACGCGCCATGGTCGGTAGTCTTGTCATATCACGGTTGAAGGAAAAATCACTGAAGGCGATGTAGCAATTGAAGGTGAGCTTATTCGTAAAATCGGAAAAAATTTAGAAGGGAATTTCGATTCTATAATTGACGCTAACGGGAAATTCCTGTTACCCGGAGCGATCGACGATCAGGTACATTTTCGAGAGCCCGGCCTAACCCATAAGGGAGAGATATACACAGAAGCAAAAGCAGCAGTTGCCGGAGGAATTACTTCCTATATGGAAATGCCAAATACTGTTCCTAATACACTTACACAAGAATTACTTGAAGAAAAATACAAGCGTGCTGCAGAAGTTTCACTTGCGAATTACTCCTTCTTTATGGGGGCATCGAATGAAAATCTGGAAGAGGTTTTAAAAACAAATCCGCGAAATGTTTGTGGAATAAAAATTTTCATGGGCTCTTCTACCGGCAATATGCTCGTGGATAAACGTGAGGTGCTTGAAGCGATTTTCTCTAAATGCAAATTACTTATTGCAACCCATTGCGAAGATGAGGGCACTGTTCGTCGCAACAATGAGGAATTCAAGGAAAAATATGGTGATCAGCTCAACGCAACACACCACCCTCTAATTCGAAGCGAAGAAGCCTGCTGGTTATCTTCGTCGATGGCAGTTGAACTGGCAAAAAAATACAATACACGTCTTCATATCCTCCATATTTCAACTGCAAAAGAAGTCTCATTATTCAGAAACGATATTCCGCTAAAGGAAAAAAGAATCACTGCAGAAGCCTGTATTCACCACCTATGGTTTTCGGATGCAGATTATCTTACAAAAGGAAATCTCATCAAGTGGAATCCCGCTGTAAAAACAGCAGCAGATCGTGAAGGAATATTGCAAGGAGTTCTTGAAGACCGGATTGATGTTATTGCGACCGATCATGCTCCGCATACTTTCGAAGAAAAAAGCGCGCCCTATTCTTCAGCACCAAGCGGAGGTCCACTTGTCCAACACGCTATACCTGCAATGCTAGAAATGGTTCGCGATGGGAAAATTACCATTGAAACCGTTGTGCGAAAAATGTCGCACGCAGTAGCCGATTGTTTCCAAATTGAAAAACGCGGTTACATTCGCGAAGGTTATTTCGCAGACCTGGTGTTGGTGGACATGAATTCTGAATGGACTGTAGAAAAATCAAACTTACTCTACAAATGCGGCTGGTCGCCTTTTGAAGGTTTGCGATTTCATTCGCAAATCACACACACAATAGTTAGTGGTCACCTGGTTTACGAAAACGGGAAATTCAACGAAAGCAAAAAAGGTAGTCGCCTACTTTTCAATCGATGAGAACCATTGCTATTACTTCGCTAATCTGCATTCTGTTTTTCACCATCCAAGCTTGTTCGCGAGGGAGTGCGCAGCAGGAAGAACCTCAGGATGGAATTCTCAGTGAGCAACACATGAAAGAAATTTTGGTTGAGCTACATTTAACTGAAGCTACAGTGAACGAAATTTACCTTCCCGGCGATACAATCCGTGAAGGAGCAGATGAAATCTACAATGATGTTTTTTCCCGCCATGGAACCAATGCAAAAGATTTCCTGCAAAACATTGAATACTACAGCACTCAATCGAATCGCTTACACAAAGTCATGGAGCAGGTCGTCGACTCGCTAAATACGCTCGACAATCCGCAGCAATAATCAGCGAACAATTAATTTACTCACTGCGATTTGATTCGTTCCAAAATGCAGTTTTACAAAATAAATTCCAGAAGCGAAATCGGCAACACTGAAGCCGGATTTGCGTCCTGATAAAGGAAACGAATGAACTACCCGTCCAAATAAATCAGAGACCTCAACATCGTACTGATCCATCATCAGGCCATCCACTTCTATCCACACCAAGTCATCAGAAGGATTAGGATACAGCCGAAGTTCAACATGCGGCACAGCCTCCTCAATGTTCAGCGCACTGATCCGCATTCCGAATGCATACTCTCCTAACTTCAGCGAATCCGCAACAATCAACCCGACCTTATCGGTTTTGCTGGATTGCGTTTGCCGAGTGTAATAAGGGTATTCAACCCAATTCACTCCTGCATGCGGACGGTAAAACAATCGGATACTATCCTCATGAAAAACAACTGAGCCGTAATTTGTCATTAATTGATTATCCAAAAACCCGGAACCAGACGTTGATCCATTATAAGCAAACCGTCCCTCTGCAACAATGTTATTGTTCCAGTCAATACCAGAAATCCTCCAATACCTATCGGGCGATATTACATTCAGAAAATCAACAGTGCTAAAATCATCTGCGGCTACCCAATGTTGTTCAATGCGCATAAATGCTGAATCGGGAACCTGCGAAAAATTGACTTGAAAATTTGAATGTGGCAATGATTTAAATCCAGCTGAATACACCACCCAATTGTCTGCTGTAACTGCTTCGCTGATTTTTTCATCCTCGTTTAATGTCCATTGCACTGGATTAAATGGCAATAAAAAAGTTGCCTGATCATTCTGCCCACTTACAATCATTTTACGTGTTTCTACGGCCCAGTTTGCGTTCCTGAAAACCACATTTAGAGGGACATTATCAAAATAAAAAGGAGCGCCTCTTAATTTTTGCCGAACGAAAACTGTTACAGAAAAATCAATTCCTGCCGGAACCACCTGTATTGAATCAATCGTAAATTCCGGAAAACCGGGATGCAATACCCAGTCTTCAAAAAAATCAGAGACATCAATCGCAGGCAATGCGTTTAGCTGATCACGAAATGATTCACTGTTAAGATTCTGAAGTTGGTTATAACTTATAATAGCTTTTAATCCTGCAAAAAACAGGGAATCTCCCATGTATCCACGCATTGTATGCGCAACATCGGCGCCTTTATCATAGGAAGTTGTTCCGTAAGTAACATCAAGCGGCACCTGCGACAATGCATGAAACCCGTTATCGTCGATATGCGCTTTCCAAATAACATTTTTGTGATTATTGCGAATACCGTTTTTGTATTGCGTTTCTCCGTACATATATTCCAGAAACAAGTATTCAGAATACGACGCCATTCCTTCATTGATCCACATGTCGTGCGCAGTTTCACAAGTAACCAGGTCTCCCCACCAATGATGCGCGAGTTCATGAGCCATTAGTGTTTCATAAAGCAAGGAACCGGTTGCAGTGGTTCGAGGATAGGCTATATTGGTTGCATGCTCCATTGCTCCGGATGAGAATGGCACCAAAACATAACCAATCTTATAAAAATAATGGGGTCCATACGCCCACTCAAATGATTCAATTGCGGTTGGAAGATTTACAAATGAATTCTTCATGCCTGTTGTATCGGCAGGAAGTGCTATCAGCCAAATGGGGGTGTTTAATCCGGTAAATGGACTATTATAATTCTGAACAACATGAGTGTACGAAGCAACATTTACAGAAGCGAGATAACTTGGAATAGGAGTCTCCATTTTCCATGTTCGTGTAATGTCTGCACCATTTACAGTTTCATTTACAAAATATCCGTTACAGTATGCTCTTTTTCCTCCATTGGTAAGAATCACGAAATCATAGGTTGCACGTTCAACAAAATTATCGAAACAAGGATGCCATACACGTCCGTAATTATGTGGAACAGATTCGAATCCTACACCTAAATTAAATGCATAACCTCCACTCCAGTAAAACCCTCCCCATCCTGATGGATCCATTTGGGGCTGCCCGTGATAATACACAGTAAGTTGTGAAGTATCCCCAACTCCAATTGACAAACCGAGATCAATTACCAATAATGTATCATTGTAGGTGAACGAAAGGTTTGTTGAATTCTTCTTTACCGAATCCACAGTCATCTCCAAAAGGTCAAGCGATAAACTTGCGACTCCATTCATCAGCGGTCTGAACTTTACAGTTGTTGATCCGGAAATAGTTTGCCCGGCAAAATCACGAATATCAAGTGCGATTGAATAATTGATCACATCAATTGTATCGCTGCGCAAATTTTCGTTTGATGAACGATCATGATGTTTTGCCCACTTGTGGGAACAATGTTGAGCACTTCCATTAATGGAGAGGAACAATAAAATTACGATGCAATAATTTTTCATTTTGATTTTATCCACTTTACCCGGTAACTTCTTTCATTAATTGTGTATTGCAAGACATACAATCCGGGAGAAAGTTCAGCAACCACTATCCTGTTTTCTCCTTGGCAAACTCCGCTTTTCTGTAATTTTCCCTGTATATCAAATATCTCCCAGGAAAACCGGGTATTTCCAGGAACATTCAACTCCAGAAATTCAACTGCAGGATTCGGAAACAACTTATGTCCAACAAATAAATTCTCCGGTGTTTCTCCAACAAAATCTTCAAGCCGAAGCTCAACATAAGAGGCCTGACTCGCGTTGTGATAAATTGTGTTTTGCGCAACAAGTGTGTCCCCTACAACATACATTGCTCCGCCATTATTCAGATTGACATCAAACCGCGGATAATTGGAAGAAGTTATGTCTATGCGAATCTTGTGTCCCGGCAAAAAGGTAATTGCGCTGTTCATCAATTGCACATCTACTTCATAAACCTGACCCGGTATCATTGAGGCTGTATCGGCGGCTGTAAAACCATTTCTAAATCGCAATCTTCTGATACCGTCGAGTAGAATCATTGATCTACCGTCCGGATAAACGTCGGTAATACGAACAGCTACATCAGTATCCATTCTGTTTGAAGAAACATAAAAATGAGCGCGGACATTTCCTTTCATAACTACAGGCGCTCCCAATACAGGAGACTCAAATATCAACACATCGTTTCTTGATTCTACAAGCGGAGCCTGGTCATAAGGTCCCTGATCGAGATCGGCCCTGAGTGTTGGTCCACCAATGGTGGGAGAAGGATTTCGCGGATCATAGGTGATTAGTGATGCGCCTGTTGCATTGGCAGGAAGAACTGTTCCGAGAGAAAAATCGTTTTGCAGGTATAATTTTAAAGGCGAAACACCCGAAGGAGGCCACGATGGCGCAACATTCCATTCATCCTCTCCCATTTGAAAATAAGTGACGTATTCCGTTAAATCGATTCCGTTCGAAATGCCTCTCAAATAATGGTCGAAAAAAGCCAGCGCAAGAGAATCGCCCCAACCTTCTGCACCCGGATAACTTAATTCGCCCTGTAAGGCTGAACCAACATATGCAGCACCATGTCCTCCATGTACCCATGGCCCCATAATTAGTCTATGCTTGTTTCTAACTGCAAGCGGAGAAGTTGTTCGCAATGCAGAAAAATAGGAAAGCATGGCATCAGAAGCATGGTCATACCATCCACCAATCATCATGCAGGGAATGGTAATTGAAGCAGGATAGTTGGATTGATTGTATGCGAATGTCCATGTCAGGTTCTTGACGGGATTCGCAAGTACAACAGGCGACAAACCATAACCCAGGGCATCCAACTGCTGTAAATATTCAGTTCGGTAAACGCCTCCGTGATAATACTCCTCGTATTCAAATCGGGGACTTGCAACCAGAGGCACAGCACATAAATGAGCAGGATGTTGTTCGCGTGCTGTTTCATATTGTATTTTCCCAAGCGCCGATGGTCCCCATGTCCCTACCTTTCCATCACTCCATGATTGTTGACTAATCCAATCTACAACATCATAACCGTCCTGCCCCCGGTTTGGTGATGCTATCATTGCAGAAGAGGATCCATAAAACCCTCTCCAGTCCACAATTACATATACATACAGAGAATTATCGATTTGCTGACCAACACCCAAAGGCAGTCCAAAACGATACAAAAGTCTGTTATAAGGGGTTTGAATAAGAATGGTTGGACAAGACATGCAGCCTGTAGGGATATAAACATCGGCAGCAAGTTTTTTACCATCACGCATTGGTATAGAATCAACTACGGGATTCAATGCAGCCATTACCGGCAACTGGGCGATAAGGAATCCAAGAATAAGTGCTCTTTTTTTCATAACTATCAAATATACTTCGCTTATCATTGAAATAAAAGAAGTCGAATGGGGAAACTTTGAATGCTTGATTCCTTAATGCCGATTTCTTATCTTTAAACACAGAAAAACACCTTCTTACAGACTTTAATTGCAGGAATCCTATGAAACCCAGCACGGAACTCTTCGAATTGATAAAGTCGCTTACGAAATCGGAGAAACGCTTCTTCAAACTCAGCTCTTCACTTCAGGAAGGAGAAAAGAATTACCTCAAAATTTTTGACTCTATTGACAAACAACAGGAATACGATGAAGAGTCTATTAAAAATCAATTCAACGGGGAAACGTTTATACGGCATTTCCCATCTGAAAAGAATCATTTGTACAAACTGATTCTAAAAAGTCTGCGTTCGTACCATGCTGATAATTCCATTAGTTCAATTTTAAGGCAGGAAATAAAAAACATTGAAATACTCTTTAAGAAAGGCCTGTACAAGGAATGCCATAAATTTTTACAGCGTTCAAAAAAACTTGCGATCGAACATGAAAAATTCTATTATCAGTTTGAACTCATCAATATTGAGAAACAACTCCTCGAGGAGGATTATGAATCCGGTGAGTTTGATAAGGATTTAAATGCTTTGGTAGAAGAAGAAACGCAATGCATTGAAAAACTTCGCAACCTGGCAGAGTACCATATTATATTTTCAAGGATCAACTTTGTATTCCGTCGCGAAGGCTTTGCGCACAATGAAGAAGAGCGGGCGATTGTGCAGGAAATCGAAGACTATCACCTCATCAAAGGAAAAAACACAGCACTGTCAGCACGGGCCTCAACCATTTGCTATTACATCAAAGGCTTGTGTGCAACAACAAACCGACAGTATCAGGATGCATTCACCTTCTTTTTGAAGACCAAAGAAATTTTTGACAAAAACCCGCACATCAGAACCGATCTGGCAAAACGCTATTTAAAAACACTTACCAGTTTACTATACGGTTATATTGACACCAACAATATAGAAGCGGCAAACAACTTGATCAAAGTACTTGTTGACCTTAAAGAAGAGGATGGATTTGATTCTCTTGAGATGGAAGTAAAAATATTTACTTCCACCCATATTGCCCAGCTTATGCTTCTTAATAAGACCGGTGACTTCCGAAAAGCGATTGAACTTTCCAAGGACGTAAATACCGCAATGGATAAATACGGTGAGCGTATCAACAAAGAGCAACGACTATTATTTACCTATACCATTTCCTACGCATATTTTGGAGCAGGAGATTACAAGGAAGCATTGCAATGGATCAATGATGTACTCAATATGAATGAACAAACATTACGTCGTGATGTGTTCAATTTCGCCCGTGTATTCAATCTTCTCATTCACCTGGAACTTGGCAATTACGATTTGCTGGAATACACAGTAAAATCGACTGTGCGATATCTGAATAAAAAAGAAAAAGATTATCAGTCTGAAACTGTATTTATCAAACATTTAAGAAAACTCATCAGAAGCAATTCTGATATGGAGCGAAAAGAGATTTACGAAGAGATGTACCAGGAATTCAGTGAACTATTAAACAACCCCATAGAGCAGGTAATTCTTGAATATGTTGATATACTTTCATGGTTAGAAAGCAAACGCAAAAACATCAGCTTTGCGGAAGCGGTGCGCGCACGGTCACTTGCCAATGCGTAACATGTGCAATACAATTGGCTTATCAGTGGTATTAAATGACGCAGGATTGAGATAGATTGTTAACACGTCTTTCCCCCGAAAAACATAAATAATTTGTGCCGGAAATTCATTCTCTTTGTTCTCA
>JBKBUQ010000137.1:0-7842 GCA_046289975.1 Flavobacteriales bacterium
CAGATGTGAGACTGAAAACAGTGTAGATAATATCAATGAAAAGGGGGAGAAAATCCCAAATGGAATTTCCATCTGGATGAAATCGATTTCCTATCGTCTAAAAGTAAAAAATGAAAATCCCGTATATTCCTTTAATCTGTTAAATGGTCCTACCGGCGCTGATGCAACAGCTTTTTATTGTGATAAAAAAGGAAATTACTGGTTAGGAACCGGATCGAGTGGTGGAGTTTATTTCTCTTCGGATAAAGGACTGAATTGGATAGCTGCGAATCAGGGTATTGTTCCTGTTCATGTTGTTTTGCTGTTTGGTCGAAGAGATACGCTTTATTCAATAATTACGGACTCCGGAGATTATTTTGATGGCGAAAATCCTGCAATGATCAGCAGGGTGATTTATCGAATGGAATCGGATAAATCATGGAATTACCTTTTTGCGGAAAAGAACGAAGAAAGTAAGAGTCAGGAGATCGTTTTTTCCGATCACTTGATTCGCGACTATTTATCTGCAGGCTTACCGGGATTGTGGTTTATGGAAACAGAGCATTTTTTTAGTGGAGGAGAACAGCTTATATCGCGATATTCAACCATTCAAACCAAAGGATGGCTCAGCGAAAATAAACAGGATACGCTTTTCAAAAACTGGCCGTACGATTTAATGCTCAGAATAGGCGGAAATATTCATTTTGCAGGCGACGATACCTTGTTGCTTGCTGTTTCCGGATTGTACAGAGTGAAAAATAATACTGTCGTTCCGGTTTCCGAAAAAGGACTGATTGCTTCTGATATTACGCAAATGGAGTGGAGTCCGGACGGTAGTCTCATTCTCCGTGAAGGTGAACATGATATTTGGAGATATCGCAACGGTAGTTTTGTAAAACTGATTGATAATTACAACTGGAATTTGACTCGCCCGAAAAACCTGACGCGCAGAAATACCGGACGTTTTTCCATTGATAAAAACGGATTGGTGTATGTGGTTGTTGCTGATCAATTGGTTCAGATTGCTGCTGATAACACCGTTTCAATTCTTGCCGGAAGTGCAATGATGCATGAGCTTTTTAATAACGACAGTTACTATTACAATGTGTTGGCGCGTCCCTTGTTTGTGTTTATTGACAGCAAAGACGAACTTGTTGCCGCATTCGAACTGGTTTCGGAGGGTGAAGTGATTCCGATGATTTATTTTGGCGTTTGTCAAAAAGGGAAAAAAGATTTTCTCTTTAGTGATCAGATGAAAATTGAACGATCGTGCGATGATTTGGGTTTGCATCAGATGGGGATAGCTAAGTATTTAATGTCGTGCTATAACTTGTTTGGTACTACGGAATCAGATTCGCTTTCACTTCCTGTTGAGGAAACAAATTATTTTGATGGTCTATCACCCGGAAAAATTGCTGTTGCAATGGATGGAACGATTGCTTTTTTGCTGGATGATCGTACACTTGCTTTTCGTGATCCGGGTACCCGGCTTTGGCAGCGGTTTTATTTTGAGGGAATGCAATTGAATACAATTGGTTTTGATCATCAGGGTCAGCTGTACGCTGCAGCAGGATTTCGTTACATGTTTTATTGTGATGGGGCTGCTGAGCAATTGCAATCTGCAGGATTATACCGCTTTATTCCGGGATCAAATGGCGCAGAATGGAAAAAGATTGAGAATCCGGTTAACCCTAAAATTCTCAGCATCGCCACCTGGCCGGGAAAGGGATTGCTGCTGGGGACATCGGGTTCCGGGTTGGTTGGGGTAAGCATCACGAAGTGAAAACAAGCGATATGTAATGCTTAATATTTTTAAATTGCAGTATGAATCTTGATGAGTTCAGAGAATTATCCTTAAGTCATCGTGCCGATCTCGTTCAGGCGGAGGGAAAATTTATTGCGTCGCGCTCCGCACAAACTTTTCATGTGGATTTATACAGAGTCAGAAATTTCTATGTCGAGATTTGGAACAACACCATTCACGGAATTCTGATGCAAATCGATGGCTTCGAAGATGATCAATTTCTGAAGCCGTATCTCGATGATATCAATGTAAAAGATTTATTCTCATCACACTGAAGCTTTGCTCATCAGATCATTCCCCGTGATTTCAATTCCAGGTATTTGTTAATGGTGTCAACACTGAGTTTTTCCGGAGTAGTGAGAATGGTCTGGATGGCGTGTCGTGACAATTCCTGAGCTATAAGTTGCTTTTCGCCTGCTAAATGTTGTGCCACTGTTTTGGTGTACACCGCACGAAGGTCGGGAGTTTCCATTTGGGTGACTTCCTTCAGTTCTGTATTCTCAAAAAATACAACCACAAGCAAATGTTGCTGATTGATCCTTCTCAGCAAGGGAAGTGCACGCTGAACGGCATAGGAACTTTCAAAATTGGTAAAGAGCAATAACAAACTTCTTCCTTTGATAAAACTGCGAATACCGAAATAAAGCATTTCAAAATTCGCTTCGTTAAACCGGGTTTTCTGGCGGTACAATGCTTCCTGAATTCTTTTTAATTGCGAAGCATTTCGTTCTGCAGGTAATCGCGTTCCAAGCTTATCGCTGAATGTCATTAGTCCGGCCCGATCTGATTTTCTCATCGCGATATTAGAGATCACAAGGGAAGAATTGATCGCATAATCCAATAGCGTCATTCCTTCAAAGGCCATGCGCATGGATCGGCTTTTATCGATCAGGCAATACACCTGTTGTGCTTTTTCATCTTCGTATTGATTCACCATTAATTCCGAGCGGCGCGCAGATGCTTTCCAGTTGATGTTGCGGTAGTCATCGCCGCTAACGTAATTTTTGATCTGCTCAAATTCGGTACTTTGTCCAAGTCGGCGAACGCGTTTGATTCCTTCTGTAAGTGTCAGTTTACTGAATACTTTTAGTTCGTATTGACGCATCTGTAAAACAGAAGGAAAAACCGCCATTTCCTCCTCTGCCGGAATGGTAATTCGACGTTGCACCAGTCCGATTATTCCCGATGCAAAAATCCGAATATCGCCAAAACGATGAGCCCCTCTTTCGGTTGGACGAATTGTATACCGGACAATCTCCGAATCGCCCGGACCAAGCTCTGTGTAAATGCGAAGATCACGCAATTGCAACTGCTCAGGTGTTTCATCGGTGATTTCAATTTTTACCGATGTGTTCATTCTGCTTGCAATACGGATTCTAATTTCTACTTCATCTCCGAGAGTGAGCAAAGGAGGAAGAAGTCGTTTGGCATGAACGCTTGATTTGGATAAAAAGAGAAGAAAGACATCAAGTACAAGCAACGAAAATGCCAGCAGCACCGATGCCAGGGCTATTGGGAAAATTTGCGGAAAAGGATAACTCAGGATGAATAAACTAATGCAGCTTATCATCAGAAGGAAAAACCTTCCCTGCAGATAACTATCTCTGAGAATGCGAATCACCTGGGGACTTCAATTTTTTGAAGAATATCCTGTATGATATCTTCTGTTCGCAAGCCTTCCATTTCTGCTTCAGGAGAGAGCACGATACGATGATTCAACACATGGTTCGCCAGGAATTGCACATCGTCGGGAATGATAAAATCTCTGCCGCGAATTGCTGCAAGTGTTTTGGCAGATTTGAGCAATGCAAGCGATGCACGTGGAGATGCACCCAGGTACAATTTTGCGTGTTCACGTGTTGAGTGAATGATGTCGGCGATGTATTTGATGAGTTGATCTTCCACTTTTACAGAACGTATCGTTTCCTGAATTTCTTTGAGAATGGCTACTGTAAAAATTGCTTTTATCTCGGAAAGATCAGGTGATTTGATGTCGTCTTTATAGCGCAACAATATTTCTTTTTCTTCTGTCAGCGTTGGATAATGCAGTTTTACCCGGAAAAGGAAACGATCAAGCTGTGCTTCGGGCAGACGGTAGGTTCCTTCCTGTTCTATGGGGTTTTGTGTGGCTAACACCAGGAAAGGAAACTCCATACTGTGTGTTATTCCGTCATAGGTAATCTGACGTTCTTCCATCACCTCAAACAATGCTGCTTGTGTTTTTGCCGGTGCGCGGTTGATCTCGTCGATCAGTATGATATTGCTGAATACAGGTCCGCGTTTAAACTGAAAATTTCCGTCTTTCTGATTATAAACGGATGTTCCGATAATATCACTCGGCATCATATCCGGTGTAAACTGAATGCGTGCAAAATGCGCCGATAATGTTTTGGAAAAAACTTTTGCGGTGAGCGTTTTGGCAATTCCCGGAACACCCTCTAACAGAATATGTCCGTTGGAAAGGATTCCCACCAGCAGTAGTTCGATCATTTCATCCTGACCAATAACATACTTTCGGATCTCTGTCCTTGCCTGGTGTATGTTTTCGCGGAGTTGTGCCAATCGGACTCCGGCTCCATTGTCGAAACTGAAGCTTCCTAAGGGTGTGTTTTGCTCTTCCATTTATTTACAGTTTTTATAAAAATACTCGGTGAGTTGGTGAATTGAAATGAATTGTTCATCACTCAATCGGATTTGCTCTGCTCCGTTTTTGAGGGACTTAAATAATTCGTTTAGTTTTTCCTGCGAAATTCCTGATTTTACAGCTAAAGAACGAATGAAAGCTTCATCGGCTGTTCTTGATTTGAGATAATACCGCTCGCGAATAAAATTCATCAATAATCGCTGCTTTTGCATTACCAGATACTGGTGTTTGCCCTGTTGAAAATACAATTCGCTCAGTGTTGCAGCAAAATTAAGTGTTGAATTCTCAATCTTACCGCGTGCAGGAATGGGTTTCTGGCGTCGTTTAATTCGAAACAGGATGAAGAGTAACAGCGTTATGAGTGTCATATAATAGGCCCAGGACAACGATTGTACACTCAGAATGAATTGGAGCGGACTTGTTCTTGATGTTCCGTTTGGCGTTTCATTATCGCCTCCTTCTGAATGTTGGCGTGGTTGAAATCCTTCATCAACATACATGAGATCAACTGGTGGCAGGTACGAAAGGATCTTTTCGAAATGTTCGACATTCTCTTCCCTGATTAATGAGATATTGGTGAATGCGTAGGGTATGAAATGGATGAAAAATGCACCTTCTCCGTAATTGATCCTCACATAAACAAAGCGTTGCTCATCCTTAAGAACTTGTAATTCTGTGGCTTCACCCACAAGCTCATTTTCGAAAATTGCATTTTCCCACGATGCGGAATCCAATTCTCCACGATCAGTGTCGAAGTAGAGTGAATCCAATCTGCCGGAATAGAATTCTGCATTTTTCTCAAGTGAAATATATTTATTCGCTTTTTTCGTTCCGTTATCGGTAATCGAAAACCGGTATTCTTTCGGTTGGATTTTGTTAGCGTTGATAAATTGAACGGTGAAATGGTCTCTTTCCCTGATACGCAGAATATAATTTGTCCAAAGCAAATACACAATCGGATTTGCATGTTGTTCTGCGCTGACAAAACCGAAATTACCATCGGCTACATAATCAAATAGAAACCGGAGATCGATGTCTTGTAACCGACTGAGGTCTTTATCAATCAGAAAATAGATGGATTTTGATTTCGCCAGTTCATCATACCCGGAGTAATTATCGTCGGTAGAAATCAGGTATTGTTTTTTTCCAAGGTCTTCGTAGTATTTGAAAAGCAGCTCTTTGAAAATGAACATGCCATAAGGACTTTTTTCCCTTACGTCGTAATGCTCGGTCCAGTTAATAGGTTTTCCTGCTTCGGAGTCGTTTTTTTCGACCGGTGGAAGAAAGAAATACAAGAGCACCACCAAGGCAACAAATGCGATGGAAATCACGATGAGGAGTGTTGACCTGCTCTTCATGGCTTTCCTGTGTTGCGTTCAATAGTATCGATCATCTTTCTGAAAAGAGGTTCGATATCGCGGTAATGTTCCTTGCTCACCACACGTTTACCGTACCATACGAGTTCAAAAATGTAAACGCTTTTTGAGAAATCGTTAAAAAAGGAATTGGAGCTGAGTTCGTTCAGGTAATGCGCATTGGTTTTCTTTTTCTCCCAGTGAATCCAGTTTTTTTCACGCAATGCTTTGATAAGGAAAATGAAAAGTATCCGAACGGCTTCCCGGTGATCACCTTTTGCAAGTGCTGCTTCGAGTCGCTGATCGAGTTCTGATTTTGGCAATTCAACGGCATCGGGTTCTTCGTGCTCTTCATCCGTGTCAGTATCGATAACTTTTTTATTGCGTTTTCCATCCATTTGCCGAATTACCATGTAAATGATGTACAGCAAAAACAAGATGCCAATTCCAATAATGATGTAAGCAAGTGGGGTTAGATTCAATGCGGAAGGCGAACTAATTTTAGGAGCAAAACCGGGATCATCTTTTTCCTTTGTCCGAATGCGGTTTTCCCCATGTTCTGCGGGATTGCCTTTTCCTTTTCCAACGGAATTTCTGCTGTATTTGCCAAATCCTGAATTGGGATCTTTTTTTCCTGACGATTTTTCGACCTTATCTGCCCAATTTCGGTTGTATTTGCTTCCGTTTGGTGAATCATCATAGCGAATCCCCTTTTTAATGTTGCGCCAATGTTCACGGTCAATACTCCCCGGTTTTCCGGCAAACAGAACTTCTGAACAAAACAGAAGAACGGTAACAAGCAGAGTGTGGTTAATCTTCATGCTCGTATTCTGTTTCAAAATTTCTGCTCTTTTTCCCGAAGCGTTCCATTCTACGGAACAATCCAATTGCTTCTTCCTTTTCACGATAGGAATAATACAACATTGCAAACCCAATCAGGGTGAGCGGAAGTATCATATTCGTAAATACAATCAGTAATACACCCTCCGTAAAATTATTTACCAGATTGTATCCTATGTAGCTATCACTGAAATGCCATTGTATGATTTCCTTGATGATATTGCCTAACATTCCGGATCCTGCAACCAGCAGGGTAACACAAAAGGTGATCAATCCAAAAAACAGCAACAGCAGGAATCCATTTGCCCAATTGGAAAAACCATGTCTGAACGATTCTGTCAATGCAGTGAACCATGATTTTTGGGAAGAATAAATGGAATAGGGGAGATACAACAAAACCGGTAGCAAGAGGAATCCAAGAAACAATACGGTTGAATTGCTGTTCTGAAGCCAAAACACAAAAAGTAAAGTGATCGGAAAAACAACAGGAATGGATTTCATTACCGATTTCCTCCAGGCATTGAAAGCAAATTCTTTTGATTCTGCCTTGTACTGCTGCATGGCAAATATTCCCGAACAAAGTGAAAGTGTCCAGCAAAACGTAGTGATCCATGAGGACCAGAAATAATTTTCGGTATTCGGAAAGTTCTGTATCAAAGCATCAGTGGTGTCCATCGAATAATCCATTCCGCTGTAATCTACTATTGTAAGAATTACAGGCAGAAGGATGTTTAACGGCAGAATCACAAGGAATAAGGGACGCATAATGAACTTCCACACTTTTCGCATCAGCATAAACGAATCGCTGAAAAGTTCATTGAACTGGCGGATCTTGTTCAGCTCGATGCGCTGCGTTGATTGTTGAACAGGCTCTTCCTGTAGCATGACCAGGTTCGGATATCGTCTGGCAACAAAAATCGGGAGAACAAAAAAATAGAGAATCACAATGAAAAAGGATCCCAAAATGATCAGCCATTTTCCTGCTTCAGGCATTTCTGTATAGCGGGTGACCCAACTCTCAAAAATTGCGGCAATTAAAAAAAACGGAATCAGTCCTATCATTATTTTCATTCCGCGTCTTCCGGTGATCTGAAGTGACTGACTGCGGGTATAGGTTCCTGGAAAGAGGAGTCCGTTGCCAAGAGTAATGCCGGCTGCTCCTGCAATAACAATCGCAGAAATTTCGAATGCACCGTGTATCCAAATGGTAAGGAAACTTG
>JBKBUQ010000138.1:0-7767 GCA_046289975.1 Flavobacteriales bacterium
CACCAGGTAAGCAGTGCAATACTAAAGATTCTGAATTCCGTTCTCACTAAAATCCCCAGGAGAAATTACCAATATAAACACTGTTGAGCGAGTCCATTTTTTCTTCTTTAACGAAGTGGTCGTTTAATTCAACCACCGTGATGGGTTCATAATGGTTGGTTCTCCATTCGTGAAAAATAGCAACCGTTCCAACTACACCATCTACATAGCGAATAATGAGATCGTACATTCCTTCGGGAGTGGTTCGCATTTCGAGTAATTCGCCGGCGTAATCATTGGTGACTTTATACACTCCTTCAATGCGTGCAATTGAAAGCAAACGGAATTCAGGAGAGTAAACCCTTGGTCGTACTTCCACCAGAAATCCATCCTGCCAGTTCGCGTTGCCGTGATTCATAAAAACACGAAAAAGCTCATGACTGCAGGGCGCACGTTTATTGGTGTCAAGCGGCGAATATCCCTCTAATTCACATAAACCCAGTCTGGCCATGATTCGCGGAATTACTGTGTCCTGGTAGGGTGGATAAGAAAGATCGATCAGGATTTTTTCACTGATAAAATCGCTGACTTCGACAGGATTTGCTTTTTTCTTTTCAGATGTACAGGAAAAAAGAAAAATACTGATCAGTGAAAACGTTAGGAGTTGTCGCATGCTGCAAAAATAGCGTTCAGAAATGGAT
Organism: Flavobacteriales bacterium; assembly: GCA_046289975.1. Taxonomy (GTDB): domain Bacteria; phylum Bacteroidota; class Bacteroidia; order Flavobacteriales_D; family UBA2798; genus UBA2798. Next base: position 681 of record JBKBUQ010000138.1, read on the forward strand.
CTGGAAACCTATTTGTGCCGAGGTAAATGATTTTAAATGCTCAGCTTTTACGCCCTCACTGACCAATGGCAATAGCGTTTGACGGTGTTCCAGTCCTGCACTAAAAGAGAATTGATCAGAAATTAAGATCCAGATTCCTGCCAGCACATCCGCATTTACCGACATCTTTTCTTCTACGGTATATCCGTTATCGGGGTTATCCGGACTGGAATAATAATTGGATTTTGGCGTAAACCGGGAAGAAAATCCGAGGCCAAAATAAGGCATTATCCTGCCATTATCGGGCGCAATTCGAGCAATCAGATGAATCGGAATTTCGACGATACTGTGGTAGTGGAAGGGATACGAAAGGTTGTTTGTGTTAAGTCGGGTGAAACTGTAGTAATCGACACCGGATTGAATAGTGAGTGCATCTGTAATATGTGTACCGATTCTTAATCCCGGTGAAAAATATGTTCGGGTGTTATTGAGGTTCCCATCATTAAATCCGGCCAGTCCATATCTGCCCACTAATCCGAAATGCACATTTCCGCTGCTGTGTTTGGCTGCATCACAAAAACACCCTTGAGCCTTCGCATCCATTCGGAACGATAAAAAGAATAGGAAAATCAAAAAATACCTCATGAACCTATAACGGAAAAATTCAGTTTTCGTTACATGAATTTCGATTCAATAGTTGCTTAAAATCTAGGGAAAACAATAGAATAAACAAAATAACTAACAGTGTAGTTGTTTTAATAATGAGTTTATTAAGCTGGTTAATGGAATATTTCAGAGCTTCCTGAGTAGGCGGAGGAAAAAGCTTCCTCATTGATACCGGAATTCGTTCCAATCTCTTTAAAATAGCTGAGCAGGTTTTCCATGGGCATGTTTCCGGTTAATTCATCTTTGGCCATCGGACAGCCTCCGTAGCCCTTAATTGCTCCATCAAATCTTCGGCATCCTGCCTTCCATGCAGCATCTATTTTTTCTTTCCAGGTTCCGGGGGTAGTATGTAAATGAGCTCCAAATTCAACTTTTGGCAGTGCAGGAATTAAAGAACGGAAAAGGTAATCAATGTTATCCGGAGCAGAAACCCCGATGGTATCTGATAAGGCCAGAATATTCACGCCGACTTCTTCATTCAGTTTACGGCACCAGTCGATCGCAATATCGCTGTTCCACTCATCTCCGTAAGGATTTCCGAATGCCATGGATATGTATACGACCAGTTCTTTGTTGTGTTTAATACATAGATTCTGAATTTCCTTTACGCGTTCGAGAGATTCTGCAATTCCGGAATTGGTGTTTCGCTGCTGAAAGGTTTCTGAAATGGAAAAGGGAAAGCCCAAATAACGGATCGCTGCATGTTTGCAAGCATCATCTGCCCCTCTTACGTTGGCTACTATAGCAAGTAATTTAGAGCGTGTCGAAGCAAGATCCAAACCTGCCAATACTTCCTCTGTATCTGCCATTTGAGGAATGGCTTTTGGGCTGACAAAACTCCCGAAATCTACAGTGTCAAATCCGCATTGCAGTATTTGATTGATGTAGTGAATTTTCTTTTCTGTAGGGACAAATTCCTTAAGTCCTTGCATTGCGTCGCGCGGACATTCGATCAATTTTACCTGGCTGTTCATGCTTGATTTTTTTGCAGCAATGTTTTGTTTATCTGTCTTACTAGTGATGGTCCTTCGTAAATAAATCCTGTATAAAGTTGAATCAGACTAGCCCCTGCATTGAGTTTTTCAATTGCATCTTCGGCCGAATGTATTCCACCAACTCCAATGATCGGAAATGACTTTTTTGATTTTTCAGACAAGTAACGGATGACTTCTGTAGATCTGTTTTTTACTGGCTTCCCGCTTAAACCTCCGGCACCAATATTTTCAGTTTTTTGTACCGGTGTCTTTAACCCTTCTCGTGAAATAGTAGTGTTAGTTGCGATAACTCCTGCAATTTTGGTTTCTGCAACGATCTCTATAATATCATCTAGTTGTTCATTGGTTAAATCCGGTGCAATCTTCAGCAAAATTGGTTTTGGTTTATTCTTTTTCAGATTCAGATCCATTAAGCCGCCGAGTAGTTTTTTCAATGGTTCTTTCTCCTGAAGTTCACGGAGATTTGGCGTGTTGGGCGAGCTGACGTTTACCACAAAATAATCGACGTGATTAAATAAAGCTTCGAAGCAAATGGCGTAATCTTTTTCGGCGTCTTCATTAGGGGTGATTTTATTCTTACCAATGTTTCCGCCAATGATAAGTCCTGTAGGCCGGTTCTTTAACTGTTCCACAGCCATATCAATACCACCGTTGTTGAATCCCATCCGGTTGATTAATGCTTCATCTGCCGGCAAGCGGAACAGTCGGGGTTTGGGGTTTCCTTCCTGGGCTCTGGGGGTGATGGTACCGATTTCAATAAAACCGAATCCGTAGGAAGAAAGCTGATCGTATAACCGTGCATCCTTATCGAATCCGGCCGCCAATCCAACAGGGTTTGGGAATGTGATTCCGAAAACCTCCCGCTCGAGTTGCCGGTTTTTGATTACGAACGATTTCCGGATAAGTGATTTCATTCCCGGAATCGCTTGTGTAAAGCGAATCATCCTGAAAATAAAATGATGCACTTTTTCCGGATCAAAAAGGAAAAGAAGGGGCTTGAGCAATAGTTTGTACATAATGGGTCAAAAATACGCTTTCCCTGCTTTCGGAGTGTTTGTATATTTGAACATCGAACTACCTGATCTACATACCGAATTTCGTTTCCGGACCAGCAAAAGCGGTGGAAAAGGCGGTCAACACGTTAACAAAACGGAGTCGAGGGTGGAATTGTTGTTTTCACCGACAGGGAGTGATTTGCTTACTGAAGTTCAAAAAGCAAAGCTATTGGAACGTTGGGCAGGACGCCTCGATGAAACCGGCGATATACGATTTGTTGAGGACGGCGACAGAAGCCAGAAAAGGAATAGGGAAGAGGTGGTAAAAAAATTTTACAGAGCTCTGCGCATTGCATTACGAGAAGAGAAAAAAAGGAAAAAAACAAAAGTCCCTGCAGCAGTAAAACGCAAAAGAGCAGAAGGCAAACAAAGAAGATCCGATATTAAGTCGACACGACGTAAACCTGAATGGTAAAAAAAAGCTCTCCAATGCGGAGAGCTTTTTTTGTCGGTCAAAATCGTTTAAAAGGAAATATTGAAATAGGTATCCATCATTGATTTGGTAATGATGTAAAGTCCGTTTTCTCCGGTTTTTCTGAAGTTAAGTTCAAATATCATTTCCTCTGTATCACCATAAGCAACTGCATTATCGAATTTAGCCAGGAACTGCTGTAATACTTTTTCGCTATCGCCCATACTTGTGATAAGTGATTTGAAATCAAAATAACCAAATGCAGCATTTTCTGTAGCTTTTTTCTCAATTCCGTTGGCAGAATATGGCTTAAGCGATCCATTGGCAGCAACTTCTTTCGCACTTTCCTGAGAAGTGGTTAGGAACATTTTGTTGTCAGTTATAACCATGTACAGATCATCTTTCATAGCATAAATATTTCCTTCCTTTTTTATGTCTTTGGTTGTATCTGCTATGGTGCGTATCAGGTTGTTCTTAATTCCAAAACATAGATTTACAGAAGGCGAAGTGCTTTTCCACTCGTCAACCTGAATCTTTCCGGTTTCATCGGTGTACTCGTATTTGTTTGTTCTTTCCGTCATTCCAACAAACGCCATGGTGAAATCGCCCGAGAAGGATGAAACGATATCTGAAAACTGAATTCCTGTTTCTCTATTAAATTCGTCCATTGAGGAGTTGAATTCATAACCGCCCATTTTCTTTCCAAAATCAAAAATAGATTCAGCTGAAACTGCACAAGTGAAAAAGCCTAACATTTGATCAGAAGTCAGGTAATTCAGCATATCCGCTGAAATACCTTTACGTGTCATACCTGCAATTTCCTTTTTTGCCTTATCCGTGAAATAGTTTTTGATTTTTGCTGCAATTTTATCCGTTTCAAATGAAACGGTATACAAAGTGTAGCAGTCTTTATACAGTTCTTTCATTTTGTTCACTGCTTCTTTCTGTGAAGTTTCTCCTTCCATTTCTCCTTCCATTTCTTCGGCAGTGGCTGAGGCCATATTTACAAAACCATCGGTTGCGATATACATGGCAAAGTCGGATTGCTCGGTAAACAGCGATGTGAAGTTTGCGGGCAACTCACCTTCTTCAATGGAGCGGGTCATGAGTTCTTCAATTTTCGCTTCCATGGCAGTTTTCCCTCTTTCCTCTGCGTCGCCAAGCATAATGACCATACCGAAGTGCTTGTACCATGCAAAACTGAAATCATTGTCGGGAGAAATCACGTATTTATATTTCCCCTTTTCTGAAGGCTCAACTTCGAGGTCTTCTTTGATCATTTTTGCAAAAACTTCAGCATCCTTCAATGTATACACAGCTGCTACATGACTGAATGCGCCGTTTGTTCCGGGATAAATCAGCACATAGCTATTGCTGCTCATGTCGATTCCTGTTTTTTCAGACTCTGTGGCGTAGGACAACATTTCACCAAAAAGCATTTTTACGGTCATGGGTAATACAGACCCATCGGCCATACCCGATTTTTCAAGAAGGTCACCCGCTGCAATCGACATTACCATAGATGGTTGTTCTTTTGCGATGAGGTTTTTAGTTGCCTGTTCAGCAGTTAACTTGGTTTTGTCGCTGCACGAGGAAAGCGCAAATGCAAATCCGATAAAAAGAAGGATGGATTGAAAACGTGTTGACATTTTGAATTTGGTTTTTAGAGGATCAAAAATACCCCTTTTAATGATTCAGGGAATAAACCTTTGTCGAAATCTCGACAGATATCCGGCTTTACGGCCAAGTCCACGATTTCATTCCTTATTTTTGCATCACCATGCATTCCATTGAACCTCATTACAACTGGAGAACCATTTACTGCGCCGAAGAAGACCCGCGTTCTCCCTTGTATGGAAGGGAATATTCAGAGTTTGAGTTCCAGAATCATGTGTATGATCATTATATTCATCCGCAGTGGGACGAAATCGGATCCCAGACCTTGTACCTCAAGCAACTGTACACGGATTATACGGAGGGTTATGTCATTCTGGAACTGATTGGGGAGTGGAATGATTGCCTTTACAATGATGTGATGGTTTTGAAAAGAGATTTCATTGAACTGCTGATAGGTGAGGGGATATCAAAGTTTATTCTGGTGGGAGAAAATGTACTTAATTTCCATGCTTCGGATGATTGTTATTACGAGGAATGGTTTGATGAAGCATCCGATCAGGGTGGGTGGATTGCCTTGGTGAATTTCAGAGATCACGTCATTACCGATATGCAGGATGCAAATATCGATAGTTACCTGGTAATGGGAGGAAAGGTCAATGAAATTGATTGGCGGACCATGCATCCCCACCAATTTTACCAAAAAGTTGAACGTCACGTTCAGCGAAGATTGGATGCCTGAGATTGAAGCAATACTGCCACTTTTCGGTCGATTGGAAAAGTCAGGTCAGTTTCTTGAAGCGTATTAATATTCAGCCATCTGAAAGATTGCGCCCCTTCTTCTTTCGGGAAATCGAAGTTTATTTTGGTAACGGGTATCATTTCAGGATGTTCGCATTTTACCAGGTAATAGATGGATAGAATCTGGGTCTTGGAATGAAAAGCTGAAGCCTGGAAAAAGTCTGTTGTATAAAAATGTTCAATGACCCGAATTTCCAAATCAAGTTCTTCCTTGAATTCGCGCACTAAACACGCAATAGTTCCCTCTCCAAATTCCAGTCCGCCCCCCGGGAATTTTGTGAAGGATCTCCCAAACCGGTATTCGTCTGTAACCAGTACTTGTTTGTTATATGTCAGAATTCCGTAAACGCGAATGGAAAAGTTCATAGTAAAAAGTAAAAAAAAAAATCCCGCTTATGCGGGATTTTAGAATCAATTAATCTTCATCGTCGTCTGCACCTGCATCTCCTGCGTCGTCTTCTTCACCATCTTCCTCAGGTTTGTCGTATTCATCTTCAGTATCGTCGTCGGCACCGAACTCATCTTTTTCTACATCAAATCCGGTTGCTGCTGTATCGGGTACAGAGAATTCATCATCTCCGAATCCTTCATCCTCTTCATCGTCTACCGATTTTGCTTTCTTCTCCACAAATTTCACTTTTACCAGGTAAATCGCATCTTGTGTATCGAGCGGAACAACTGTAAAAGTCTCTTTTGGAGTAGCTATTTTTTGTGTGTGCCCCGCATAGCCGGCAGGGTATTGTTTTCTTAATGCAGCTTGCAACTCAGGTGAAAGCTTTTCATAGCTGATGATGCTTCTCTTCTTTTCCATCGTGTTTTGAAACTAAAAGTTGTCTCTAGTTGTTTCTTGAAATCCGGGGCTAATATAAAACGAAAATTAAATTGCAAAATCAGTAAAGAAAAAAAATGACAAGAGATTTTTGTTGATTTTTCCGGCTAACTTATTCATGAATCACTCCCGAACCCAAAAGCTCTTCTCCAACATACCACGCCGCAAATTGTCCGGGTGTGACTCCTTTTTGTGGTTTGTCGAACAAAACATAGAGTCCGTCAGCCTCCATGATTAACCTGGCTTTTTCAAGGGCTTGTCGGTACCTTATGCGCACCCTAGTTTCCATACTATCCCCAACAGCTAATTTCAGGTCCTCACGTATCCAGTGGATCTCTGATTTCCGGATAAAAAGTGATTTTCGATACAAGCCGGGATGGTCTTCTCCCTGTCCGGTGAAGATCAGATTTTTCTCGGTGTCTAGTCCTATTACAAAAAGGGGACGGGGTGTACCTCCTATGTTCAGACCTTTTCGTTGTCCTATTGTAAAAAAATGGGCTCCCTGATGTTCACCTACCTGTTTTCCCATTGCTTCGGAATAAACATAGGGTTTGCTTTGTGCGATATAATCTGTTTCAGGAAGTGAGGTGTATTTGCCGAACAGGGAAAGATCGTTTGGAATTTCAATGACTTTTCCTTTGCGTGTAGCCAGTTTTTGCTGTAGGAATTCGGGCAGACTGATCTGACCAACGAAACACAATCCCTGCGAATCTTTCTTGTCGGCAGTTGCCAAACC
>JBKBUQ010000013.1:0-5874 GCA_046289975.1 Flavobacteriales bacterium
GAAAAGCAATCGAAAGCAGGAGTAGAGTTCTTTTCATGTTTTTTTTTATGCAACAATAGGACTTGCTTGGGATAAACTCAATACTGAGTTTGTGACCTGGTGCTTTGGGTTTGTAAATGAAAAAAGGAGTCACTCGACTCCTTTTTTCAAAACGTTTGGATCTTTATTATCGGACAAGCGTAACATGCCCGGAGTATTCAACAACATCGCCATTCATTTTTGTAACTGAAATCAAATAAAAATAAGTGCCTTCGCTTGCGTTTTTACCATCTTTTTTACCATCCCAATACCCGCTTACACCGTTAAATTCCGCCATAAACACACCCCATCTGTCATAGATGCGTCCGTATAAATCACTTACGCCTTTTGATTGAACCATGAATACATCGTTGGAGCCGTCGCCATTTGGAGAGAATACATTGGGAATTAAGAGTTCAAATTCTTCTTCCACAATAATTAATGCTGAAGCAGTATCTGTACAACCGTTGATGTCAGTTACCACCAATGTAAGGGAGTAATTACCGGCATTGTCATAAGTGAAACCGGGGGAGGTTTGCAAACTTGTATCACCATCACCGCTTGTCCAGAAATTACTAATGGAATTTCCTGTAGAGGAATTGCTTGTTGCAACAGTAAGCGGAGGAATACCGGTAGCAGGTGCTACACTGAAAATTGCGTTGGGACCTGTTGCGTTGGTAACAAGGACTGCATCCGTAGCTGTGCAACCCGCTGCGTTGGTAACTGTAAGTGTATAAGTTCCTGCACTTCCCACAATTGGTGTTGTTGTTGTAGCTCCCGAAACAATTGTTCCATTGGTGCTTGTCCAATTGTAAGAGCCGGCAGAAGATCCTGCGCCGTTGAGTGAAACCAATGGTGGTACACACGGAAGAATCTGATCGTTTCCTGCATTTGTTGTTGGAGTTGCATTCACTGTAATGGAAATGGATTGCGATGATGGGCAATTCCCTCCAAAGGAATACGTAATGGTATGCGTGCCCGGACCGGCTATTGCCGGATCAAAAGTTCCTGCGCTTGCACTCGTTATTCCAGTCCCCGACCATGTTCCGCCTGGATTAACTGCAACGAGATTTATTGCAGGATCGTTCTGGCAAAATGGTCCTGCAGTTGAAATATTAGCAGCAGTAAATGGATTTACAACAAGTGTAATAGTATCTGTAGCAGGACAAAGCTGATTGGTAGTATACGATACCGTATATGCTCCTGGACCTGCAAGTGAAGGAGAAAAATTTCCGCTTGCATCAAGGCAGGTTCCGCAATTGGAAGTCCAAGTTCCTCCAGTAGAAGCAGAGGTTAATACAACAGTAGCTTCGTTAGAGCAGAACACGGTATCGTTGGCTGGTGCCGAAATAGTTGGATCATTAGTTTGATTAAGTGAGCTTGTACTGTATTGAGCCAGGAATCCTTCGAATGGAGCACCGGAAGATACTTTTATGATCAACTCATTGGTACCCGGCTGCCAGTCGTCGCACATGGTGATGGTTAATCCACCTGCAGCATTGAATCCGATATTTGCATACTGATTTGCAACTGGAAGAAGAGGTTGAGTAGGACTTTGTGCAACACCATTGATGTAAACTTCATTTACAGAATTATCTGCGAAAAAATCCATTGTAAGACAATAAACACCCGAATCGGCATAGCTGAAACCGCAAACATCGTAACAGGGAAGATCGAATAAAATGCGGTAATAGTAATCGACATTTCCTGCATGCGAACCGTTAGCATTGTGAGCAATCCAACCTGCATCCGGCCAAGGACTCGCGAAATAGGATCCGGGTATGGAAGACATTACAATTGCAGGTGCGAAAGGACCGGCCAATGAGGTTGAAACTTCCCAGTTCAAATCGTTGGAGCCTCCTGGTAAAGTCCCACCAACACCGTTGCTGGCAGTATTGAATTGTGTTCCGCTTGGAGCTGTTCCGTTTGCGGGAGTAACCTGAATTGTAGTTGTTCCAAAACCGGCACATCCACCTGTGGTGGTATAGGTAATAACGTGCTGACCCGGACCTGCAACGGACGGATCAAAAGTTCCGGTACCCGTGTTGGTAATTCCGGTACCAGACCAAGTACCTCCCGGAATATCTGCACTCAACGTGATTGCAGCAGCATCTTCACAGAGCGGACCTGCAGGATTAACAATGGGATTGACACCGGGAGTAATAGTAACAGTAGTAGTTGCAGGAGTAGAAGGACATCCATTGAGTGTTACGATTAAAGTGTACGTACCTGCCTGGCCTGCTCCCAACGAGGGAATAATCGGATCTTCGAGTGTACTGTTGAATCCACCGGGTCCTGTCCAGTTGTAGGTAGCACCGGCAATTGTAGGACCGTTTAACGTAACAGGATTACCAATACAAACCGGACTAGTATTGGAAGCTGTTGCCGTTGGAACCGGGTTCACTGTTACAGAAACAGTGATCGGAGTTCCATTACAACCATTTGCGGTAGGAGTTACGGTGTAGGTTGCGGTTCCGGGAACAGCACCTGTTGCTGATAAAGCTTGATTGATTGAAGTACCACTTCCATTGCTGGCTCCACTGGTTCCGCTTTGTGATACAGTCCAGTTAAAATTTGATCCTGTAGTAGAACTTAGAGCTATTGAAGGAGAGTTACCACTACAAATACTTGCAGATAATGGAGTAGCTGTAACATCGGGAACAGGATGAACAGTAATGGTAGTTGTTGCTGTTACTGATCCACATGCATTGGTACCGGTAACTGTGTAGGTTGTGGTGCTTGTTGGAGTTGCAATTACATTGGTACCTGTTGTTGCGTTCAAGTCTGTTGCTGGCGACCAGGTATAACTGCTTGCACCGGATGCTGTGAGTGCCACGTTTCCTCCTGGGCAAATACTTTGACTTGTAGGACTAACTGCTGTAGAAGGAAGTACACCAGTGCTTCCCACAGTAACCGTTTGTGTAGTTGGCGTATTACAAGGAATTCCATTATCCGTTACTGTTACGGTGTAAGTGCCGGGAGCAAGTCCAGTTGCGGTTTGAGTAGTTTGCACTGGAACAGTGTTCCAGGAATAGGTGAATGGTCCGATTCCTCCTGTTACATTCGCTGTTGCTGTACCATCATTAGCACCACAAGTTGCAGAAACGGGAGTTGTTGATACAGTTGGGTTATTTGTACAGGAAAGAAAATCGATAAATACACCGGAATCATAAGAACAGTCACCCGCATCAGCTATTGCAAGTTTAAAGGTGTAGGGTTGGCAAGGGACAACGTTTATAGTTGGTTGTAATACAGTAGTAAGACCATCGTATTGAATAGTAGTACCACCGGTATTGTTTACATAAAAAGCGTTGTTGGTTGTTGCGTTTACATTATCAATGGAAACAATAGTATTATTAGGTAATCGCGCAACATTGAAATTGGTATAATTACCACCACCGGGATTTGGACCGGATACAAAAAATCCAAAAGCATCATTAAATCCAGCACTGACGTACTCCGGGTATTCTTCAGAACCAAAAACAAATCGAATGGTAAGTTGAGAACATTGTGGGATTACCGTTAATGTAATAATACATACATCCTCATTCGCTTGGGGGTCGAGTGCTAGTAGATCAGGGTCGCTTGCAGAGGTGCCATGACAAAAAGAACCAGAACCCGTTCCGTTGGGTCCAATTGCGCCGGTTGCATTTCCGGTGGTCATTAAAAGACCTGTTGTAACGCCGAGGTTGGTTGTATTACCATTGGAAAAACTCCCATAAGCAGCTGCGTTGCAATTGATAGTAATAGGACCACTTACTGTTAAACCCGGTCCAAGCAATGCACCCTGAACGGCTGTACCGCCTCCACCGGAGGTAACAATTAATTGTGCAAAAGAATCCAGCGTTGAAAGTGAAAGTAAACTTGTAACTAAGAGTAAAATTTTCTTCATAGAACGTGTTTCTGAACTACCAATTTACGGTTTACTTTTTTCCCTTTACCTACATGTGAAGATTACAACAAGAAAATTATTCCAAAGCATAATTTTTCAGGATAAAGTTTTGTCGTCTTTTGTCCGCACTTCTTTGTATTTTTGATCATTCTAAAATTATTTTTCTAATGTTTGAGAATTTATCGGATAAGCTCGATAGGGCGTTTAAGGTCCTGAAAGGGCAGGGTAAGATTACGGAGATCAACGTTGCTGAAACACTCAAGGAGGTGCGTCGTGCACTGTTGGATGCTGACGTAAACTTCAAGACGGCAAAGGATTTTACGGAACGGATAAAGGAGAAGGCTCTCGGACAGAATGTGTTAACCTCTGTTTCACCCGGACAGCTGCTTATCAAAATCACACACGATGAGTTGGCAGAACTCATGGGAGGGCAGAAGGAGGAGATCAATCTTGCAGGAAGTCCGGCAATCATATTGATGTCAGGCTTGCAGGGTTCAGGAAAAACTACATTTTCGGGTAAGCTTGCAAATTTCCTTAAAACCAAACGCGGACGTAAACCATTACTTGTAGCCTGCGACGTTTATCGTCCAGCCGCTATTGACCAGTTGCATGTATTGGGTGAGCAGTTGGGGATAGATGTCTTTTCGGATAAGGAGGAAAAAGATCCGGTAAAAATTGCAACCAAGGCCATCGTATTTGCACGATCAAATGGTTTCAATACAGTGATAGTGGATACTGCTGGTCGCCTGGCGGTTGATGAAGAAATGATGCGCGAAATTGAAGCAGTGAAGAAAAGCATTCAGCCTTCTGAAACTCTTTTTGTAGTAGATTCAATGACCGGTCAGGACGCGGTTAATACTGCCAAAGCGTTTAATGATCGTATCAATTTCGATGGAGTTGTCTTAACCAAACTCGATGGTGATACCCGTGGTGGAGCAGCGCTTTCTATACGCAGTGTTGTAGAGAAACCCATCAAGTTCATTGGTACAGGTGAAAAAATGGAGGCACTGGATGTCTTCCATCCCGACCGTATGGCCGACCGTATTTTGGGAATGGGTGACGTGGTTTCACTTGTTGAGCGTGCACAAGAGCAATACAACGAAGAAGAAGCGCGGAAATTACAGAAGAAAATTGCCAAGAATCAGTTCGATTTTACCGATTTCTACGATCAGCTGCAGCAGATTAAAAAAATGGGTAATGTAAAAGACCTAATGGGAATGATACCCGGAATGGGGAAAATGGTAAAGGATGTGGAAATCGGAGATGACGCATTCAAACACATCGAAGCCATCATTCAATCCATGACGCCGAAAGAACGCAAGAACCCTGATCTGCTTACCGGATCGCGTCGCAAACGCATTGCAGAAGGTTCAGGAACAAACATTCAAGAGGTTAATAAACTAATGAAGCAATTTGAAGATACCCGTAAAATGATGCGCATGATGAGTGATAAGCGAAGCATGATGAACATGATGCGTCAAATGAAAAACATGCCAGGCGGAATGCCGAAAATGTAATTGCGGTCTGATTTTTGCTGCCTGTTTCCACAAAAAATTGACAATGAAAACAATTCTCCTGGCGCTTTTTCTGATTTTCACTTTGGGCACAACAGTTTTTGCTCAAAGTAATCCTATTCAGGAATCAGCCCGTGAGAAAATGTTGTCTGAAAAAAATCTGAGGAAGGATTTCATCTCCGGCAAACGTTGGAAGGTTATTCTGTACAAAAAACAAGATGAAACAGTAGCGCTTAAGGAAAATGACTTTGCATGGTTTCGTCCGGGCGGTACCTACGAAGGAGCATTGATGGGACTATGGGATTCCGGACTGTGGACTTACGAAAAAGATGAAAAAACTATCACACTAAACCTTCGTTCCGGTGGCACAAAAACTTGGAGGATTATAGAAAGTTCCGCTACCTCACTTAAGTTAAATTCCGGCGAAGAGGAGTTGCAATTTATTCCTGA
>JBKBUQ010000013.1:5884-35640 GCA_046289975.1 Flavobacteriales bacterium
GACCTTGAAATTAAAACCGATGTTGTGGTGACAGGGATGAAAAAGGAAATTTCCAGAACATGGAAAGTTGTAGAGCACTCGCAAAACAATCTCAAATTGATTCCAAAGGCTGCTGATTTCATTCGTTTTCATCCGGATGGAAATTATGAGCAATGCCTCAATAACAATTACAAACTCGGAAGCTGGTCATTGGATGAAAAAGGGAAAACCATTATAATCACCTTTTCCAAAAGCGTAATCTGGAACATCACCCGTCTCGAAAGCGGTGTTCTTCACCTCACCAAAAAAGAGGGGAACGAACAAATTGTGCTGAAATAAAAAGTACCGCCAGCTAAATTCTCAGGATTTCATATTGTCGAACTGAAGAGGAATACCTACATCATTCTGACGGCATAAGGCCATGACTTCCTGCAAATCATCTATTTTTTTTCCGGTCACGCGTACCTGGTCATCCATAATACTGGCTTGAACCTTTAATCCGGAATCCTTAATCAGTTTTACAATTTTCTTGGATGATTCCTTGTCAATTCCCTGCTTGATTTTAATATCCTTTCGCATCATATTTCCCGAAGCATAGCGATCCTTGCCAAAATCAAGTGCCTTGGGGTCAAGGTTTTGTTTTACAAATCTTCCGATCAAAATCTTCTCAACTGCATCCATTCGCATTTCATTTTCGGTAAGCACATTAACGGAGTAATTCTTTTTATCCAATTCAATGCTTGTTTTCGAATCGCGGAAATCGAAACGGGTTGCAATTTCCCTAACGGCTGCATTTATTGCGTTATCGAGGGTTTGCAAATCAACCTTGCTAACAATATCAAATGAGGGCATAATGATGAGTTTTCTGTCCAAAAATCCACATTTTTTCCGGAACCCCGACCGAACTGTAATATTGACAATATTATTGTCAATAATCTATTTATCTATAATTCAGTTAATTAATATATTTTTTGCATTTTTCTCCCTCTGGCTATTGCTTTTGAACTTTTTCTTCATGTTCTTTGTATAGCGCTGTTTTGACAGGAAGTCAGTCGGTGTTTTGACGAAAAAGCTATCAATATGTTGAAAGAAGGAGATAAGGCGCCGTCCTTTACTTATACAGACGAAAAGGGGAAAAATGTCTCCTTGAAAGATTTGAAAGGAAAGATGGTCGCGCTGTTTTTTTACCCAAAAGATCTCACGCCCGGTTGTACAGCTGAGGCGTGTAATTTGCGTGACTATTACAGCGAACTTAAAAAGGAGGGAATTGTTGTAATTGGAGTGAGTGCAGATTCGGAAAAGATGCATGAGCGGTTCCGTGAAAAGCACCAATTACCCTTTCCATTGATTGCGGATGAGGAAAAAGAACTGATTCAGGCATATGGTGTTTGGGGGCCGAAGGTGTTTATGGGAAAGAAATTTGATGGGATACACCGGACAACCTTTATTATAGACGAAGCAGGTAAGATCAGGAATGTGATTGCCAAAGTCAAGACCAAAGAACACGCAGAACAGATATTTGAATTAATAAAATAAAAAAAAACAGCAGCGCAGATTCACTGCGTTCTGACACTTCAACTTTGCATTATACAATTACAGACCCCTAACCCTAAACAGAAAAAACATGGCAACAGAAACTACCAACAAAGAGAAGCTGAAGGCGCTTCAGATGACCATTGAGAAACTGGAGAAGACCTTTGGTAAAGGAAGTATAATGAAACTGGGCGCAGGCGCAGTGGATCAGGTGGAAGTGATTCCTACCGGATCATTATCACTTGATATAGCATTAGGCATTGGCGGTCTTCCAAAAGGAAGAGTGGTTGAAATATATGGTCCGGAATCTTCGGGAAAAACCACTTTGGCCATTCATGCCATTGCACAGGTTCAAAAGCAAGGCGGAATTGCTGCAATTATCGATGCTGAACATGCATTCGATCAGTTCTACGCTAAAAAACTTGGTGTGGATATTGAGAACCTATTGATTTCTCAACCGGATAACGGAGAGCAGGCGCTTGAGATTGCTGACAATCTTATTCGTTCAGGAGCAATCGACCTTATTGTTATCGATTCCGTTGCCGCACTAACTCCAAAAGCGGAGATTGAAGGTGAGATGGGTGATTCCAATGTAGGGATGCAGGCACGTTTGATGTCGAAAGCATTGCGGAAACTTACCGGTTCCATCAACAAGGCAGGATGTTGCTGTATCTTCATCAACCAGCTGCGTGAAAAAATCGGTGTGATGTTCGGAAATCCGGAAACAACTACCGGTGGTAATGCACTCAAATTCTATGCTTCGATTCGTTTGGATATCCGTCGTATCGGACAGATCAAGGATGGTGAGCAGATTCAGGGTAACCGTGCGAGGGTGAAAGTGGTAAAGAATAAAGTTGCACCTCCCTTCCGAACTGCAGAATTTGACATTATGTACGGCGAAGGAATTTCCCGAGTTGGGGAGATCATCGATCTGGGTGTTGAGAAGGAAGTCATTAAGAAAAGCGGAAGCTGGTTTAGTTACAACGAAACCAAATTGGGTCAGGGTCGCGATGCAGTAAAACAATTGTTATCAGACAATCCTGAGTTGTTGGATGAGTTGGAAACCAAGATACGTGAGATTTTGAATAAGGAGAACTAATACATTTCCGGGAAACCACCAATAAGCCGGAGTGCGACCGGAAAAGTGGAGGACCAAAATCCTTCATCCCGGTCGCCTTACGGCGCCAATGGAGAGAAAGACGTCACTTCGACTCCGATCTGTTACCTGGAATTGTTTGTGGTGATTGGGAAACAGTGAAAGGTGAATAGTGGATGGTAAAAAGTGAAAAGTGAATGGTGAATAGCGATTGTGATTGCTGAAAAGTGGATAGTCCAAATGGAAAGATCCTTATTAGTTCGTTTCACTTCCGGACAAAGAAATAGTTCATTGATCACTTTGGCATTTCGTAATTGGTAATTGATTAATAGGTAATCGGAAATTGACAAATCGATAATTGGAAATTGGATAATTGATAATTGGAAATTGGATAATTGATAATTGGAAATTAAAAAAAAACTCCGGCGGGCTTGCGCTCCTGCTACCTCCAATAGCTCGCCGGAACCGTCCTGAACACGGGTCATTCGTTGCCAATGCCATGATGACAGAGACACGTGCTGAGGGTTAGGGTTGGACAGGTTCTGATGCTAACCTGCTATGGTTGTGCGAAAGTCGATTCGACTGGCTGCTGATCAAACAGGAAAGTAGCCGAACTGTGGTCTGTAACCTCCTTGTAACTGGATTGTATCTGCAACTCAGCGACAAGGAGGTTTTTTATTTATTGCTAACAACGATCCTGCTTTTCGTTTCGCAATAATGCTAAATTGCATTCCTAAATATTGCCCTGAAAACGATAATGGAGAATTTTGAAGTGCCTGACTTTGAGGCGAAGTATACCGAAGGTAAATTTCGCCTCGCCTGGCGGTTGTGCATTATTCTGGCTTCATTGTTCACCGTTATGGCATTTATTGAGTTTTTCCACTCAATTACCAATGGAACTCTCTATCTGATTTGCGCATCCATTCCCGGTCTGGAACTGGTTTATCTGTACAAAACAAAAAATTCAAGAATTGCCTATTTATCACTTTGTTCTTTCGGTTCTGTGCTTACTGCAGTATCACTCCATTTCTTTATTAATGAAGTCCATTTGGGCGATTTTATCTGGATGGCCCTAATCTCCATTATGGCGTTTTGGGGACTCGGAAATTTCTGGGGTTGGTTTTTTACGGTGCTCAATTTTCTGATATCCCTTAGCTATTTCTTCTTTTCATTGAAGACCAATTTTGAAGTAATTCGTCCAATAGATTTTACACTACAGGCTTCCCTGGCTGTAGAAATTATGGCTGCTTATATCGCAATTGCAGCAATTGTTTCACAGTTTGTAAAGTATTACCGCTATTCCTTCGAAAGTGTACTTTCCAACAATCTTGTCATTAAGGAAAGTAATCGCATCATCTCATCCAAAAACGAAGAAAACATCATTCTGATGAAGGAAGTTCACCATAGAGTAAAAAATAACCTTCAAATTATTACCAGCTTATTGCGCCTGCAAAAACAAACGATGCCTGAAGATGCGCAACCAAAATTTGAGGAGGCGATCAATCGGATTATGACAATGTCGCTCATTCACCGGAAATTATACCAGTCGGGCGATTTTACACGGATCGAAATCGGTGCCTATATCAACGACCTTATTCAAGAAATTGTGCATAGTCATTCCGTAAATGATAGTGTAAAAGCAGAAATCAAATCCGAATACAATAAGATCGGACTCAATTCCATTGTCCCCCTTGGATTAATCATCAATGAGCTGTTAAGTAACTCGTTTAAACATGCTTTTTCCAAAGGACAAAGCGGTGCAATCACCGTTGAAATCAGTGGTGGTCTGGGTAATACATTTTACCTGAAATACAGCGATACAGGTACATGGATAAATGAGGACAGGGAAGGTAATTCCTTCGGCCTGGATCTGATCGCAACCTTAACGGAACAACTGGACGGTACCTTTACCAGAAGCGGATCGAGCTATCATTTTACTTTTAATAATCAGGATAGCAACACCTGATTTTTGTACTTTATTGGGCTTTGACAGGTTAAGAAATACCCAATCTTTTTCATTCGCGGTACTTCATTTAGGGTAAATGGTGGAGAATGATGCTCAATTCTCAGTATTTTCGTAGCATGAATAGTCTACGTCTTTTGGCTGTACTGCCGCTTTTATGCACATTAATTTTCTTTTCCTGCAACAGCAATGAAACAGGGGAGGTGGTTGCGAATAAAGACAGTATTCCACAGAATGATTCGCTGAACGAGCAGCAGCGTTTGATTGCGGACTTAGATAAGCGTATCGTTTCTGATCCGGATAATCCCAATCATTACCATGCCCGTGCCTTCGCTTATTTTCGTCTTGCCCAATATTCCGAAGCAATGAGGGATATAGAACGCTGTATCCGTATCGATTCTACAATTGCCATTTTTCACTATACCAAAGGCGAGATATTGTTTGCAGAACTGAAAGTTGAAGAAGCATTGCAATCGTACCGCGCCGCATTGCGACAAAACCCAAATTATTTCGATGCGGAATTTCGAATTGGCAGAATATTCATGTATATAAAAAGCTGGAATGAAGCAATGAAACATATTAACGCAGGATTAAAACTCAATCCAAATTTTGCAGAAGGTTATTTCATGAAAGGAGAGGTTTACGAAGAATTACGCGATACCGCTAAGGCAGCATCTTCCTTCCAAACCGCGGTGGAGCAGGATCCGAATTATTATGAGGCCTATATTCGACTCGGCTTGTTGTATGCCAATGCCCACAATAAACTGGCTCTGGATTATTATAATTCCGCACTCAGCATTCGACCCAATTCTGTGGAAGCGCTCTACGATAAAGCCATTTTTATGCAGGATCACGGAATGATTGCTGATGCTTTAACCACCTATGATAAAATCATTGAAATCAATCCCCGCCTTGAATTACCCTGGTTCAACAAAGGATATATTCATTTGGTGGAAACCGCCAATTACAACGAAGCCTTGGTGATGTTTGATAAGGCTATTGAAATCAATCCCCGCTATATCGATGCTTGGCACAATCGTGGCTTGACTTATGAAGGATTAAAAAATTATCCCAAAGCAAGAGAGAATTTTAAAAAGGCATTGGAACTTGATCCCACTTACGATTTATCAGCAGAAGCAATGGATCGCCTCGACAGAATGAAAAAATGATGTCCGGAATGGAGTTTATCTTTTGAGCTTTGTTCTCATTAGACCGGAACAAACACTATTGAGAAAATAGTGATTAATCATTCTGAAATCAGTGGTTTAAGTCCAAAGATTTCATCTTTACCAAAAACGATTGCAGATGCGTTATTATTTGATTGTGTTTTTCCTCTTGCAGAATATGATATCCTATTCACAAATTCGGGTAGAGGATTTTTATAAAAAGTCGGATGGAAAAGATGATGCACCTTCCATTCAACGTGCCATGCGGCACATCGATTCACTGGGTAGAGGGAGTATTGAATTTGATGGCAGTAAAAAATACACGCTGCAATCGGCTGTGGAATTGCCGCGTTATGCGGTGGGTGGAAGAAGGATCATAATTCTCAACGGAAACGGTTGCGAGATCGTTGGGAAATCGGGTGCCGACATTTTCAGAAGGATTCCACTTGATCAGGATGAAGCACTGAATAAAATGATGGCGACACGTTTTGTGTTCAACGATTTTTCATTTACAGGAGGAAGCAAAGCCATTAATCTTGGAGCATCGTATGGAAGCAGTATCCAACGCTGTAATTTTGTGGCACAGGAAGAAGCTGCCATCGATATTCAGTTTGGACTTGCAACTGAAATTCACCATTGTATTCTTACCAACCCAAAAAAAGACGGAATCGTTTTGCGTTGTGGTACTGATTGGGGTGGAAGCACCAATAATTCGCAATCGAATTCATCGGTAATCAGTATGTGCAGAGCGTATGCAGCAAAATCGACCGAAGCCGTTTTTCGTATTCTGGGATCGGGTGGAGTTACACTGCGCGATTGTATTACGGAAGGATCAGGAGATGCACAGTACAGCGTGTTCTTCGACCGGCAAAACAGTACAACGGTGCGATTGTTTCGCATCGAAAATTTTCATTTGGAACACGCACCAAAAAAAGCAGGAATTTATTTAAATCACACCGGAATTGCCACTATCGACGGATTGTTTGCACAAATGGCCTATAAAGATTTTCCACTGGTTATGAGCGCTCCCAATGCAGAACAAATTACACTGATGAATATTCCGCATTTTGTGGGAGGAATGGTGCTGTTTTCAGGAAATAACGAAGTCCCATGGCGACTCGAATACTGCCACAAATCATTCTACGCAAAAGAAAACTGGAGAATCAATACAAGCAAAGGCGTAGAAATGAAATTGCCTTTTTATTTCTCAGGAATTGGAGGGAAATTCCAGATCAAGCAGGAGTTTAAATAGAAGGTAAGGGGTGTTAGTAGTCGGTTATCAGTTAATGGTAAGTCGGGTATTCAGCTCTTCGACTTTGTTCAGGAGCATTGCAATTGATTAATCTAAAAATCCCAAATTAAATTGTCTAATTGGTAATTGGTTAATTGGAAATTGGTAATTAATTAATTGGAAATTCATACACCTTTCTCATTCTGTTTCCACCTAATATAGGAAGGCAATTCACTTAATGGATGAAAACCTTCCTCCTCCGGAAATTCGGGGAGCTTGCAGCATTCGACGTAATTCACGTCTAACGTAAACGATTCCTCACCAAGAAAATTATCAAGCAAGAGGTACAAACCTCCCATAAAATCATTTTCACGTTCAGGTGTGTAATCCTGCATGCCTATGCGAATACCGGTGTATTCCGGATGATCGGGGTGTACAAGGGGAATGAAGCATAATTGACGTGGATCGAAGAGGATGTCGCGGTACTCAAGTTGGATATCAGGACCTAATGCAGGTTTGAAAGCAACCACTCTCCATTTCTCAATTTTTGGTGCGGCATCGCATAGTTCTTTCACCATAGGAAAAAGATTGCGCTGTCCATCGGCTGTAATAATGAGATCCTGCTCTTCCCGGTCGGCCTGACCTCCGATTAGAAAGAATAGTCCTGATTGATACTCTGCCAAATGATTGGCCAAGTCTTCCAATGCCTGATCGCGCTCTTCCATTGCTTCATCATTGATGAACAGATATCGGAAGCGGTTTTCGTTGAACCAGGACCAAAATTCGTGTGGTGTCATAGGAAGATCTAACCTGCTTTCGAAAGTAAATAAATACCTCATCATTTTCAAATCAAATCTCTCATTGGCGTTAAACAAAACAGCTTTTATCAGATATTTGTGAACTATGAAATTTACATTAAGTCTTAAAACAGTTTTCGATTGTAGTCTTGAACGTGCATTTAAAACACCTTTTTTATGTGATGTTTCCAAAGTGCATACCGGTTATGGAATAATGCCCAGGGTAACCCATTGTACAGACGATAAGGATTGGGGGAATCCAGGAGCTGTAAAAAAAGTATTTGTGGCAAAATCGTTCGGTCACAAAGGTGGATTTGCTTCGACAGATAAAATAATTGAACGTATCGAAAACGAATACTGGAAAATAGAAGTAAGCGATTTTCAGGCCTGGATGTTGGGTTTTACACGATTTGTTGGCGAATGGAAAACAACAGAAATCAATCCCGGTAAAATTGAAGTTACCTATACTTATACCCTTCATGCCGGTAATCCTTTGCTGTATCCCTTTAATTATTTATTTACAAAACTCTTCTGGCGTGTCTACATGAAAAGAGTGTTGAAAAACATTCGTAGCATGATTGAAAACGACGAACCTTATCAATTTAACTGAACCTAAAAAGTACCAATAGTAGTATGACTCTTCACAAACTAAGCTTAATCGGTTTTTTTATCACTGCACTTGCATTTTCATCCTGTACTGGTGGCGAAAATAAGGCGATAGAAAATAAGCCTTCCAATACGGATACTACGCTTGCATTAGAAGATGAAGAACTTCCTAAGGTCAATCAAGAAGATGCGCTAACACAATTGCTATTTCCAATGATACTTAATGGATCAGTAGATAAATACAATATAGAAATGGAAATTTCAAACTTCAACCCTACAACCAATGAAATAACCGGAAAATACAAATACAATTCCCAAAAATCCTGGCTCGAACTTAAGGGTAATGCCATTGGAACAACCTGGATGCTGGAAGAATTTTCGAAAGGGAAAAATACGGGAACGTTCTACCTGAATATCGATGCCGGAGAAGCAAGCGGATGGTGGACCGATGAGAAAATTGCCTACGAAGTGAATCTTAAAAGTGATGATGATGTTGCCGGAATCAATTCATTCGACGCCGAATACAAATCGTTCAATCCCGGAAAAGGAGTTTCCGGATCTTATTCAACCGAATACTATTGGGTGAATGATTTTCATAATGATCCTGCTCAACCTGCTCTAGAAATCGGATTCAATGGTGGGTATGCCGTTTTTGAAGAACAGAAAAATGGAAACCTGAAATTTCAGCTCGAAGTCATTTGCGGACCAACTTACCATTTTGCCTATGCCAAAGGAATTGCCGAAAAGAAAGGCAAGAAATATATTTATACCAACAGCGAATACAGTGATGAAACACCTTGTGAAATCGTCTTCACCAAAGATGGAAACATCATTCATGCCGAAGCTAATCAATCAATGGGCTGTGGTTTTGGAGCACGAGCCTACCTTAGTCACGATTTCACCAAATTCTCCGATAAATTCCAAATGGGAGAAGGAGTATCCTTGCATAATTTGAAAAAGTTGAAGTGACTTTTTTTTGGTGATCGGTGGACGCTTATAAGTGAAGGGATATAAAGTTAAAGTGTCAGATAATCAATAGCTGATAACCGATAACCAATAACCAATAACCAATAACTTCACTCCATCGCCCTTGGATGATACCTAAGTATCGTTTCTTTCAGAAAACTGCGATCCAGATGCGTGTATATCTCGGTAGTAGTAATACTCTCATGACCCAACATCTCCTGAACTGCTCGTAAATCGGCTCCGTTTTCGACTAAATGCGTGGCGAAAGAATGTCGAAATGTATGCGGACTGATCGACTTACGAATTCCCGCTTTCAGACATAGTGATTTGATGAGGGTGAAAATATAGACCCTGCTGATTTTACTTCCTCTTTGATTAAGGAAGAGAAAATCTTCATTGCCTTTTTTTATTTCCTGATGATTGCGCAATTGCTGCTTGTAGCGTTCTATCTGATCCAATGCCGGCTTACCAATGGGAACCAGCCGTTCTTTGTTCCCTTTACCTACAATACGAATAAATCCATCGCGTGTGTAAATATTCGAAATGCGCAAATCGGTGAGTTCGCTTACACGCAGACCGCAGGAATACAAGACTTCCAGAATAGCTTTATTACGCTCTCCGTCGGGCAGACTCTTGTCGATGGCGTCTATAATGGATGAAATTTCCACAATGCTCAGCGTATCGGGAAGTTTTCGTCCTACGCGTGGCATTTCGAGGAGTTCGGTGGGGTCTGTTTTGACTTCGTTTTCGAGGAGTAGGTAATTGTAGAAAGAACGAATGCCTGATAATATTCGTGCCTGTGAGGTGGCGCTTAATCCGATCTCACGGAGAGTGGTGATGAACCGACGAAGATCTTCGAGGCGGAGGTCTTCGGGCTGTTTGTTTTCGGCATTGGCGAAGTCCATCAGCTTATGCACATCGTTCTCGTAAGCCTCAATGCTATTGAGAGATAGCGATTTCTCCAGTTGAAGGTAGGAGCGAAATCCGCGCAGTGCAATTTGCCAGTTCATTGGCAGGAAATGGTTATATTTGATTTCATGAACGTCCTCATTGTCAATGGCCCGAATTTAAACCTTCTTGGTGTAAGGGAAAAATCTGTTTACGGCGATCGCTCGTTCGATCAACACCTGGATGCTTTACGTATTTCCTATCCGCAGGTTGTGTTTTCGTATTTCCAAAGCAATGTGGAGGGTGAATTGATCAATTGTTTGCACGAATTCGGTTTCGGTAGGGTGGATGGCATTATTCTCAATGCTGGCGGCTATACACATACCAGTGTGGCTCTAGGTGATGCTGTGGCTGCCATTGCTACTCCTGTAGTGGAAGTTCATATTTCTAACGTGTATGCGCGTGAGGAATTTCGTCACCATTCACTGCTCGCCAAACATTGCAAAGGGGTAATTGCGGGTTTCGGACTTGCTTCCTATGACCTTGCTGTTCAATCATTTCTCAAGGCATGAGTTTGCGCGCGCTCTTGGCTGCAGTGGTGATGCTTCCGTTTTTCGGATACGCACAGGAATTTAAATTCAAACACATCGGCAAGGAACAGGGTTTGTCGCAAAGCAGGGTAAATGCTATCACGGAGGATAAAGACGGATTTTTGTGGATGGGTACCGATGATGGACTGAACCGCTACAATGGAAGAGAGATCACTGTTTTCAAAAATAATCCGGGGAACGACAGTACCATAAGTGACAATTGGATCAATGTTTTGTTTACCGATGCAGGTGGACAACTCTGGATCGGTACGCTCGAAGGGGGATTGAACCGATACGATAAGTACTTCAACCGCTTCGAAGCATTTCGCGCTGATCCACGCAACGAACATGCTCTCAACAGCGATAACATTACTGCTATTGCTGTTAATGATGAAAACAGTTTTTGGGTGGGGACCGATAATGGTTTGCATCTTTTCGATACCAAAAGCAAAACCTTTAAACGCTTTCTCGATGAGATGGTGAATCCCAATAAACCCAAAACGGTATTGCGCAACGATAATATCCGTTGTTTGTACCGCGATAAAACGGGTGTATTGTGGATCGGTACCAGTCGCAATGGATTGTATTCTTACGATCCCCAAAGTGGAGAATTTGAAGAGCATAATGATAGCGGATTATCTGAAGATCTCGACAATCCTTACAGAATGCGGATCAGAACAATTTTTGAAGATAATAATGGTCTACTCTGGATCGGTTACGATGGTGGTTACCTGAGTCGCTACGACCGCAAAAATTCAAACTACAAATACTACATCAGTCGCGAAAATGATTCCCGCAGTCTTTCCAACAACAGGGTTACCTCCATTATTGAAGATCATAATGGTCAATTATGGATTGCTACCGCTGATGGAATTAATCTTTATGATCCTCAATTGGATAATTTCCGGGTAGTACAGACGATCGACAAGAATCCATTCAGCATGCGCGATAATTTTGTACGGGTGTTGTATGAAGACAAGGCACATTCGATTTGGATGGGCACTGATACCTATGGCGCAACTGTGTACCATCGTAGTATCGGAAAATTTAATCACATCACTACCGATAGCTACGACGCAAAAGGGTTATTATCCAATACCATTTTTTGCTTTGCTGAAGAATCGAAAGAACGGATTTGGATTGGAACCATTGGAGAAGGCCTGGCTGTTTACAATTGCAAACAAAAAACAATAGCGCACTTTAACCGCGAAAAAAATAATACACATAACAACATTCTCTGTCTCGAAAAAGTAGGTGATAAAATATGGTTTGGTACGTGGGGTGGGGGATTGGGTTACTACGATATCCGCAAAGGTGATTTTTCCGAACGTCCGCTCGATACCGAAAATTCCTACCTCTCCAATAATAACATCCTGGATATTGGATCCGATAGCAAAGGACATCTATGGATCGCCACACTTCGCGGACTCAATTATTTCGATCTGGTAAATGATTCGATGCGAAACTGGACCAAGGATGAGGGATTGCCGCACAATGTATTGTATTGTCTGCATATCGATCGTAAAGACCGTGTGTGGATCGGAAGCAACGGTGGTGGATTGGCGATGTTTGATCCGGCGAATGGGTCGTTCAAACACTGGATTAAAGGCGGAAAAAACAGTCTTGCCAACAACACTGTACATTGCATAGTAGAAGATGCTAAAGGAAATTTATGGCTCGGCACGAAAAACGGATTGAGTCGTTTTGAACCGACATCAGAAACATTTACCAACTTCACCGAATCCGACGGATTGAGCAATAATTTTATTGTGGGAATTCTCTTCGACAAAGGAGGGAATTTATGGTTGAGTACCTACAATGGTCTTACCAAATTCAATCCTTATGCCAACAAAGATGGAATTTACGAGAGCAGAAAATACTTCGCCATCGACGGATTACAGGGTGATGAATTCAACCAAAACGCATTTTTTCAGGCGAGCGACGGTGAGTTTTTCTTTGGAGGAACACAGGGGTTCAATCATTTTTATCCATCTTCCATTGTCGACAATCCAAACATTCCTCCTGTAGTAATAACTAAATTTTTCGTTGCAGGAAAAGAATATCCGCTCGATTCTTCCATCACTGAAAAACGGTTTATCGAATTAAGCTACCGTAAAAATTTCTTCTCCTTCGAATTCGCCTCACTCGATTTCGTGTTGCCTGAAAAAATTCTCTACTCGTATAAAATGGAAGGACTGGATGAAGATTGGTCCACTCCTTCCACCCGCAACTTTGCAAGCTATACCGATTTGCAAGGTGGCGATTACGTGTTCCGGGTAAAGGCAACCAACAATGATGGGGTATGGAATGAAAAAGGAGTGGCATTGCAGATCCGCATCATTCCTCCCTTTTACAAAACACGTTTGTTTTATTCACTCAGCGTTTTTTTTACCATTGTGTTGGTTTTTATCATCATTCGCATGCGTGTAGCAAGCATCAACGCAGAGAAAAAACGACTTGAAGAGATGGTAGCACAGCGTACACGTGAACTTGCAGAAAAGAACCAGGATATCATGAGCTCCATCAATTATGCGCGTCGTATACAGGATGCCATTTTACCGGAGACGAACTTGATTGCACAGGCATTACCCGATTCATTTATTCTGTATCGTCCCAAAGACATTGTAAGCGGCGATTTTTACTGGTTTGCAGAGCTCGGAAACAAAAAACTCATAGCAAGTGTAGATTGCACAGGACATGGTGTTCCGGGGGCTTTTATGAGCATGATCGGACACAATCTCCTAAACCAGATCGTTCTCGAAAAACAAGTCAGCGATCCTGCCGAAATTCTGGAGATTCTGCGTGTGAATGTACGTCGTGCCTTAAAGCAAGAGGGTAGGGCAGTGGACTCGCAGGATGGAATGGATCTTGCATTGGCAGTAGTAGAAACCGATACCCGCAAACTCAGTTATGCCGGAGCATTTCGTCCGATCATCATTGTACGTAAGGGTTCACTCGAAAAAATTGAGGGGGTAAAATCACCGATTGGTATGACCCGCGCAGATCTGCTCGAGCCCTATATAACGCATACACGTAATCTCAATCCAGGCGACAGTTTCTACATGTATTCTGATGGCTATGTGGACCAATTTGGCGGCAGCAGCGGCAAAAAATTCATGGGTAAAAACCTTCACGCACTTATCCTTGAAATCAGCGACAAACCCATGTACGAACAAAAGGAAATTTTGTTAACTAGGTTCGAAAGCTGGAAAGGGGAGTTGGAGCAAATTGATGATGTGCTAATAATTGGTGTAAGGGTGTGAATTAGAGCAAGCCAATGCTTGCTCTCAAGAAGGATAGCTACAACATACCGCCACTGCGCAAAATATAATAATGTTATTGCGCAAGTTTATATAACTACGCCAACTAAAAGATATGAAACAGCTTGTAACATATTTCGGACTCGCATATTTAATCAGTTGGATTATTTGGCTTCCATTGTACGGACATTCTTTTGGGCTGACTAATTTACCGGTTTTACCCTATCATCACGTACTAGGTGGACTCGGTCCGCTTATTGCCTCGTTTCTGACAACTGGGATATTTCAAAAAAAGGAAGGTGTAAAATTGTTAATCCAAAAATGCTTTCAAGTCAGGGCTTTTAACATCAAAAGAGTTTCCACATTTCAATTTTTTCCTTCCGGGGGGTACCCCCCGGAAGGAAAAGCTTAAACTAATACTACTTTATTTACACAAAATTCTTTACACTGCCAATAAATTCAACGGATATTTTGTAACCGGTAAAAAATGAAAATTAAAATGGAAATAAAATTACAATCAACCATAACTTGCCCCAACTGCGGACACAAAAAGGAAGAAACAATGCCGACAGACGCTTGTCAGTATTTTTACGAATGTGAAACTTGCAAACAAGTTCTTAAACCAAAACAAGGTGACTGCTGTGTATATTGTAGTTATGGAAGTGTTGCTTGTCCGCCAATTCAACAAGACAAAAAATGTTGCAAATAATTATTAATATTAAAAATGAAAGACATAGTTATATTCATAACAGCCGCATTTTTTGAAATCTTAGGTTGCTTTGCTTTTTGGGCTTATATTCGATTAAATAAAGCAATGTATTGGTTAATTCCGGGATTTATCTCATTGTTTTTGTTTGCTTTTTTATTGACAAAAGTTCAAACCGAATTTGCAGGACGAGCATATGCCATTTATGGTGGTATTTATATCGTGGCTTCATTATTTTGGCTTATTTTGGCAGAACACCAAATACCCGACAGGTGGGATATAATTGGTGCAGGCATTTGCCTTGCAGGAGTTTCTGTTACTCTATTTATGCCTCGTTAGTATGGAAGAACTATTTCTTTTGTTCTTCGCTGGATTTCTTGCAGCTATTATTTCCGGAGCAGCTGGCTTTGGCGGGGCATTAGTTTTGCTACCTGTCTTGACAGGAATAGTTGGAATAAAAGCAGCCGTTCCCATTTTGACAATTGGACAGATATTTGGTAACGCTTCAAGAGTTTGGTTCGGTAGAAATGAATTGAAATGGAAGCCCATATTATTTTTTTTGTTGACTTCGATTCCTTTTACAATTTTGGGTAGTTACTTATTTAATAAAATTGACAGCAATAAGATCAAAATAGGCATTGGTGTGTTTCTTATTTTGTTGGTGATATACCGTAGAACAAAAATTAAGAAAATAAAACTTGGCAATAAAGGAATGTTACTTGGAGGCGGTCTGACAGGTTTTCTATCTGGACTTGCTGGAAGCGCCGGACCACTTGGTGCAGCTTTTTTCCTCGGACTTAACTTGACAGCAACCGCGTACATAGCAAGTGAAGCTATAACAGCCTTGACAATGCATTTCACTAAGACAATCGTTTACAATCAGTATTCACTAATCAGTGAGTCTGAACTTTACTATGGAATTTTTATTGGTGTTGCAATGATATTAGGTAGTTGGGTTGGAAAGAAAATAATAGAGAGATTGAGCCGTGAGAAATTTATTTTGCTCGTTGAAATATTGCTTTTAATATCGGGGTTTCAATTGATATTGACAGCGAAAGGATAGCGGCCGAAAAAGAACAACGAAGGTATATTCGGATACTGCTAATTGAATTTAATTGGTGAAGATCGCTCGGTTTCTTTGCGTTGGCTAAATCTCACTGCACCGTATCATGAGGATTTAGCTCCGGATAACCTGGCCGGGTCACCTATTGGGATTAAAAACAGATAGGTTCGTTAATGTGAAAAAGTCCAAAATCGAGTTATATCTTTGTGTTTTTGGTCTTGAAACTTGTAATTGCTGTGCAACAAACTTTACTCTTTTTACTCATTTCATGTTTCTTATTTTTAAGAAATACGTGAATGATTTTTAATTCTCCATTTGTTCAACATATAAGCTAATCTTGATATTCCTCAATTGAGTTAGGTTTTTTCCATTTTCACTCTGGTATCTCCCAATGGTGTCTGAGGCGATGGAGCAGATGTTAGGGAGAGCACCATTTGATCTCTATGAGTATTATGGTAGCAGCAACAAAGCACCAATCTCAAAAAGTTGTACAAACGATGCTTTGCATTATTCTGTATTTATTAGCAACGTAAATTATCTTTTTCTGTTCAAAAATTAATTTGCAAATTGCGCTCAGGCCAATCTCGTAATAAGGATAAAAACGACATCTAATTTTTAATGACGATAGACACTTCTAAAATTGCCATTTTAAATTTTGACGTAACTCGGTTCTTGGTTTTTAAAGACGGTAAACCAACTGATTTAACAATTGACGACTTGCAAAAAATTGAAACAATTTTAAACGAATGTATTACCATATATAACTCAGAGCAAGAAAAAAGATTTAATGAAATTAAGGCCCAAAACCCAGTGTATAAACTTGAAAAAGAAAATTTTATTATTGACTTGCAACACTATAAAAGACAGTATGAACCAGTATTAAACTCAAAAGGGGAAAAGGAAGTTTGGGTAAATTGCTTTTGTGATACACATAATTCTGATTGGAGAAACGAACGGGTGGTTGTAAAAGATGGCGGTAATTGTTATTTTAATCTGAAAATCAACTTGACTAAAGGGCACTATTATGAATTAAAGGTGAACCGAGATGCTTGACGATAAAGGAAAAACGCCCATTATCAGTTCTTAACCAAAAGAGGCATTTCAGTGGTTAAATCTTGTTTTTTGCATCAATCAAAGTTAGTGCTTTCTTCAAAGGAAATTCTTCGTAACTAAGCCGAACGCAAAACCCGAAAACTTTAACGGTAAAACAATCACAAAACGAATCTTATTCTCAGGGAAGAAAAGTAAAAGAGGCATTCACAAACCTTATACCATTTGGTAATTACCTTAACACCCAAGAATCACCTTTTTTACCTCTTCCAATATCCTGAAAGCTCCTTCTTGAGTGGATGATTCGGCGTAGACGCGCAAAACAGGCTCTGTTCCACTCGGACGAATCATCACCCATTCGTTATTATCGAAATAGTATTTCGTTCCGTCAATCGATTCCACATTGCGTACGGTAAACGGTCCGAATTTGTCCCATCCACCATTTTGCATTTGATCTATGATGCGTTGTTTAAGGTCTTCTTTTAGGTGAAGGTCATTGCGTTCAAAAGCAAATTTTCCGGTTATAGCATAGACTTCTTCAATAAGCTCGTCCAGCGTTTTGCCACTTTTCGCCATGAATTCCCAAATGACCAATCCCATCCAAATACCATCGCGTTCGGGTATGTGTCCTGTAATGGCAATACCACCTGATTCTTCTCCACCAAGAAGAATATCCTGCTCAACCATGATGTCGGCAATGTATTTAAAACCTATTTTCACTACTTCCGAATCAAGTCCGTAATGATCGCACATGATTTTCACACGTGGAGTAGTGGAAAAGGCAGTTACCACTTTTGCTTTTAACCCTTTGTACTTTACGAGATAATGGATAAGCAGCAAAATGATGTGATGCGAATCGATGAATTCTCCTCTTGAATTATACAAACCAATTCGATCGGCATCACCGTCTGTAGCCAAACCACAATCGATGTTTTGGCTGTTACGGATCATATCAGAAAACTCAATCAAATTTTTATGAATGGGCTCAGGTGCCTGACCTTTGAATGTGGGATTATGAATGCAATGCAGCAATTGTGTGCCTGGTAAAAGTCGCGGCACCACACGTTGACCGGCTCCATACATGGCATCGAAAGCAAAACGCAGCTTGGAATTACGAATGGAAGGAAGATCAAAATTTTTCTCTACATGTTGAATATAATCATCCTCAAGTGGAATGATTTCCACTTTCCCAATCTGTATCAACTCTTCTAAAGAAATACTTTCCAAATCGATAGAATTATTTTCAGGAATGATGTCTTCAATTTCCTGAACCTTAACCGGTGAAAGCGGTCCGCCATTTTCCGATTTAAGTTTAAATCCATTGTATGCTGGCGGGTTATGACTGGCGGTTAAAATTACTCCAATTGAAGCTCCGTATTTTTTTGTACCCAATGAAACCATCGGCGTAGAAACAAATCCTTTAGCAAGCAATACATGAATTCCCTTAGCGGCAAATACTTTGGAAACCGTATCTGCAAACAATTCACCTGCAAAGCGGCAATCGTGACCAACAACTACTTTTTTAGTTTTATTATTATTTATGATCCACTCTGCAGTCGCAATGGTCACACGTGCAACATTTTCAACAGTAAAATCTTTTGCAATTATGGCTCTCCAGCCATCGGTTCCGAATTTAATTTTTGTCATTGGTGATCGATGTTATTTCTGTGCAAGATAATTTATTTTTTTCAGTGAATGGTAAACAGTGAAAAGTAGCAAAGAGGAAATGGAATAAGTTAAACCTTCCCTCGCCCTCATTTTATCCCTTCATTATCCAGCCATTTCCGGTATTCTCTGGCGTATTGTTCATGCTGATCCAGCGTTTTGGAAAAGTTATGGAAGCCTTCGTATCCTGGTTTAGCGCACATATAGATGTAATCGTTTTTCTCATAATTCAATACCGCATCGATGGATGAAATATCAGGAACCTGAATAGGACCGGGTGGTAATCCGGTATTCAGATAGGTGTTGTAAGGTGATGTTACTTCGAGATGTTTGTTTAAAACGCGACGTAGATTGAAATCGCCTACTGCATAAACAACGGTAGGGTCTGACTGTAGGCGTATTCCTTTCTTCAAACGGTTGAGATACAATCCTGCAATACGCGGTCGCTCGGAGGTGTGACGTGTTTGCTCGGCCTGCACAATGGATGCCAGCGTTGAAACCTCCGATTGAGAAAGTCCCAACGCTTTTGCTTTTGACTTACGTTCTTCGGTCCAGAAGTTCCGGTAATTAGATGCAATAACCGATAAAAATTCACCGGCATCGGTGGCCCAGTCCATTTTGTATGTGTTGGGTATAAACAACGAAATAAAATTATTACGGTTGAATCCGTAACGCGCAATTGTGTCTTTGTTGTGCAATACATCAATGATGGAAACGGAATCGGCTTCGATGTATTTACTCACTTTTCCTGCAATTTGTTCCAGGGTTCGCACATTGTTAAACGTTACTTCTACTTCCAGTCGTCCATTACCGGCTCGTAGGTGATTGATCAGTTCATTATTGCTCCAGCTATTGATGATTTCGTATTTACCGGGAACAATATTTTTTCCACGTAAATTCTTCCTTTCAGCAACCCAGCGAAATGTGGCTGTATCTTCAAGAATGGATTCACTCATCAGCATTCGGGTCAAATCATCCAGATCGGTACCGGTGGGAATATAAATGAATGTTTTATCTTCCTCTAAATGAACATTTTTACCATACATGCGCGAATACAGCATGTTTCCGTAATAACCTCCGCCTATAAGGAGACCAACTACCATGATTACGATTATCCGTTTCATTTTCATTTATAATATAAGTTGAAGAAAATATTCATCGCTCCATCCGCTTGAAGTGCGAAACCAATTTTCTTTTTTACCATTTATTTTAAATCCACAACGTTCAAAGAGTTGAACCGATGCGGTGTTTTCGCAGAGTATATTGCAATAAATGCTGCGGAACAATAAAATTGAACGGCAATGCTGAATCAATTGCATAAGTGCTTCATGGGCATAGCCTTTTCCACGTTCACCATACTCTCCAATAAGAATACCAACACCTGCACGCTGATGAACAGGATCTACTTCGAACAGATCGATAAACCCTATTGCTGTATTGTTCTCCGTTAACTCAATTACAAACCGGAATTGTTTGTCGCGGTAAATGTCTTTTTCTGCTTCCACATATTGCTTCAGAAGATGTCGGCTAAACGGAATATAGGTACTCGTGACCGGCCAGTTTTTGGGGTCGTTTTCCCATCGGACCACAATTTCGAGGTCGCCCGGTTCCAGTGCACGTAAACGGATGCGGGGAGTGGTCATGCGGAGGGTTTGTTTTTAAGTTCGCGGATGCATTGATCGATATCCGACCGGGTATAGGTTCGTAAATGAAAACACTGTTCCCTGTCGAGTAATTGGTTCAGATTGTAATGTATTGCTTTTCCTGTTTTCCCGCTTGCATTCAGTTTTTCGTAAAGCTCAAACACAAATTCAGCCTGCTTCAAATCCTGCTTCACGTGATTGGCAAAAAAATCGCGGATAGGGTAGAGACAGGTCGTAATTCCTTCCTCCGGACAACTGTATTTTTTAAATAGTTCATCTGCTTCCCTTTGCAAATGAACAGGGATACCGGTAAATTTTACTTTAATGGCGAGAATAGAATGCTGTTTGGCGAGTGCATTGCGAATTAGACTGCTTATGTGTTCTCTGGATTTCAATCCGTTTACAGACAATGAAAAATACTCCCCTTCAATTACTAGAATAAGATGAGGGGGAATTTGTTCGGGACGGTAAAGCATCAGCCAAATTCCTTTCAGCAGATCATCCGGTTCCGGATTCTGTACATTGGAAATGCGATATTCAGCCATTAATTTCTCCAGAAAAAACACGAGTGGCCGGACCGATAAGTTTTATACCTGAAAAGTGATTAGCAGCTCGTTTAAACTGAACTTCGAGTTTTCCGCCTTCGGTTTGAATGGTTACTGTATCTGAA
Source organism: Flavobacteriales bacterium (assembly GCA_046289975.1). Lineage (GTDB taxonomy): Bacteria > Bacteroidota > Bacteroidia > Flavobacteriales_D > UBA2798 > UBA2798. Next base: position 26,757 of record JBKBUQ010000013.1, read on the forward strand.
ATTCCCTTTTTCATAGCATAGCTGATCGCACAGGCCGTAACACCGGAACCACAGGAAAGTGTTTCGTCTTCTACTCCGCGTTCGTAGGTGCGCACACGAATGGAATCACCAAGATCCTGCACAAAATTCACATTGGTGCCTTTTTGTTTGTAAGTAGTGTTGTACCTGATTTTTTTTGCTTCTTCCAAAACGGGAAAATGATTCAATTCGTTTTCGAAGCGAATATAATGCGGCGAACCGGTATGGATAAACTGATGATCGGTGTATTCCGATTTCACATCTACATCGCGTATACTCACGCCTACATTTCCGTCTGCAAAAACCTCAGCATCGTGTAGGCCATCAATCGCCAAAAAGTTACAACGTGTGCCGATCATTCCAAGTTCAAAGGCAAACGCAACAGCGCAACGACTTCCGTTTCCGCAAAAACTCATGCTGCCGTCGGAATTGAAATACACCATTTCGAAATCGGCAGCGTCACTCGGCTCGATTAGAATGAGTCCGTCAGCACCAATACCAAATCTGCGGTGACAAATCTTCTGAACACGGGCAATATCATTTCGATTGAACAACGCTTTACGGTTGTCAACCATTACAAAATCATTTCCTGTGCCCTGGTATTTTACAAATTGTAGTGCGCTCAAAACTCAATTTCTTTCAGAATCTTTTTATCGTTTACCTGACGGAAAGCCCTGAATTCGGGAGAGACTTCCAGTTTGTAAAGATGTGATCCGGAGCGCAAAAATATGCCTTCTTCCAGTCTGAACAAAGCAATTTGATCCTCAGGATCGATGCCGTAAAGTGCAATTTTCTGTTTACCCATGCGGTATCCTCTCGAATTCAAGGCCGAGCGCCAAAACTCTACTTCGTAATTTTTTGCAGCCTGTTCTTCTTTCATGTTGTTGGCCACATTCAAAACAGAATCAACTGCATTGATGGATTTTTCAGCTGTTTTATCGTTTACGGCGATGCGTTTTACTGCCACCAAACGATCGGTTCGGATGACTTCCCCATTATCGAAAACCTCCATTTCCTGTTTCGATAGCTCGGCAAAAAGACTATCGTACAAAGCACTGTTGTTATCGATATTTGGGAAATAGTCGGAGTCGGATTTTGTGCGAACGTACTCGGGCTTACTTCTTTCTTTAGAAGCAGTATGACTTCCGGTATCTGTTCGCTCAGTGTTGGACCGGGAACTGACAGTTTGTACATCAGGTGTCGAATTGTCAATCAGCTTGGCTGACGGATTGTTCAACACATAAACCGTGATGGCGGTAGCACCAACACCCAATAGAATTCCTGAAGCAAAAACGGGTACCTTATTCATAATAATAGGCGCAAATAGCTTGATTTTATTAGGGTTTTGTAGTGTGGAAACCCGCTGAAAAATTAACACATTTTAACGCCACCTTAATAACTAAAATGAGGCTTGAACGTTTTTTTATTAACCGTCGAATGCACGATTTTTGTCAATAACCTTTGGAACCAAAAACACATCATCATGAACGCTAAATTTTTTGCAGGCACATTACTTATCGGTTTTGCAGGTGGAATGATTTCGTTCACCGCAATGGAATATTTTACCGACCATAAAACCGAGACCATAATCGTGGAACACCGTGAAACGGAAAGTGTTCCCGCTTCATTGGCAAATCAGCGTCCTGATATCACACCTGTTTTGCCTGTCGATTTTACCTATGCTGCTGAGCAAACGGTCAATTCGGTAGTGCACATCCGCACCGAAGTGCCCGCACCGCGTAATGCTTATGTTGATCCCTTATACCAATATTTTCATGGTTCTACACCACGCAACAATGGATTTGCAGAAGCAGCAGGATCAGGAGTTTTGCTAACGGGCGACGGATACATTGTAACCAACAACCATGTGATCGAAAATGCAAGAAAGATAACAGTAACCATGAACAATAACCAAACCTATACCGCAAAATTAGTAGGAACAGATCCCGGAACCGACATTGCGGTGATACGGATAGAAGGAAAAGATTTACCAGCAATTGAAGTAGGTAATTCTGACGAAGTGAAGATAGGCGAGTGGGTATTAGCGGTTGGAAATCCATTCAACCTCACGTCAACAGTAACGGCCGGAATTGTAAGTGCAAAAGCACGGAATATCAACATTCTTCAGGGCGATCCCTCGCAGGAAGTTTTTCCGGTTGAGTCCTTTATACAAACCGATGCCGCCGTGAATCCGGGTAACAGTGGCGGAGCACTTGTAAATGCGAAAGGGCAGTTAATCGGAATCAATACTGCGATTGCATCCAATACAGGTTCGTATTCGGGTTATTCATTTGCTGTTCCGATCAATCTGGTGCACAAAGTAACCAGCGATCTCATTCGTTTTGGTGTGGTACAGCGCGGATTTTTAGGGGTGAATATTCGTAACATCGATCAGCAATTGGCAACATCACTCAAGCTCGACCGGATGAACGGCGTTTATGTTGGTGGGATTGTTAGTGGCGGAGCAGGTGAGGAGGCCGGAATTTCTGAAGGAGATATCATTGTTTCGGTTGCAGGTAAGGAAGTTAGTAATGTACCCGAATTACAGGAACAAGTTGCACGTTACCGTCCCGGTGATAAAATTCAGATAGGTGTTATCCGCGGCAGGAAGGAATTACTTATTTCGGTGACATTACGCAACTCAAAAAATACCACCGAAATGGTGAAAAAGGAAGATCTCAATCTGGCAACGGCACTTGGCGCTGATTTCGCTGAACCGAGTCCATTTGAAAAGCAGCGACTCCGTATCAAAGGAGGTGCTAAAGTAACGGACTTGCGCAATGGTAAATTACGCAGTGCAGGATTGAAACCCGGATTTATCATTACCAAGATCGATGATGTTGTAGTTGAAAATCCCGATCACTTGATGAAAGTGCTGAAAGAGAAGCAAGGCGGTGTTTTGGTTGAAGGGATGTATCCAAACGGCGCAAGGGGCTATTTTGCTTTGGGATTGTGATCTTTTAGACGGAACTGAACTTCCCGTCGTTAAAAATACAATCTTAACGATGAATAAGGTGAACATAACTTGACTTTAACCTTGTATTCATCTACCTTTGCACTCTGATTTGTACGAACATTCACTTTATACCCCAAATTAAGCGATGAGACAGCTAAAGATTACCAAATCCATTACCAACAGAGAATCGCAATCACTTGATAAATACCTGCAGGAGATCGGAAAAGAGGAGCTGATTACAGCTGAAGAAGAGGTATCGCTTGCCCAGCGAATCAAAAAGGGCGACCAGCGTGCGCTTGAAAAATTAACCCGTGCCAACCTCCGTTTCGTCGTTTCTGTTGCAAAACAGTACCAGAATCAGGGTTTAACGCTTCCGGATTTGATTAACGAAGGAAATCTTGGTTTGATCAAAGCTGCCCAGCGTTTTGATGAAACCCGTGGTTTTAAATTCATTTCCTATGCCGTATGGTGGATTCGTCAATCTATCCTACAGGCTTTGGCGGAACAGTCGCGTATTGTGCGATTACCTCTTAACCAGGTTGGTTCACTTAACAAAATCAACAAGGCATTTTCTAAGCTTGAGCAGGAATTTGAACGTCCGCCAAGTGCTGAGGAATTGGCTAATGTTCTGGATATCCCAGAAGACAAGATCGCCGACACCATGCGTGTTTCCGGACGCCACGTGTCGGTAGATGCTCCTTTCGTTGAAGGGGAAGATAACTCACTGCTGGATGTGCTTGTGAATAACGATTCACCCCGTGCAGACCAAACCTTGATGTCGGAGTCCCTCCAGCGTGAGATTGAGCGTTCGCTTTCCACTCTTACTGAGCGTGAGCGTGATGTGATTAAATTATTTTTCGGAATTGGTATGAATCACGGTTTAACGCTCGAAGAGATCGGTGCAAAATTCGATCTTACCCGTGAGCGTGTTCGTCAGATCAAAGAGAAGGCTATCCGCCGCCTTCGCCATACTTCACGCAGCAAACTGCTGAAAACTTACCTCGGATAAACCAACCCTAACAAACAACCACCCATGTCAACCGAAGCCAGAGAAGCTGCCGCAGCTTACGACTCCGAATTCAAAAACTACATCGACCGCGAACGATCTGCTGTTGCACTGATTGCTGCTGTTGGAGAACTGATGTACATCAAATCAGTCGAACTTGTTCTCTTCCGTAATCACCTGGTGGACCGCAGCATTTCTGAGGTTCTTCAGCTTCATGCCTATGCGCGTGAGGTGGTTAAAAAACCAATTCTTGTTCACGATACTGCCCAGTTGGCAAAGGAGATTCTTCAGTTGGACCTTGTTCCTTCAAAGCTCGACATCGGTAAACTTGCTGCTGAATGGATGGAGGAGGGTAAGACCTTCGTCTCTATGTCTGATTTTCTCAAAAATAAACTTCAGCATTTTATCGGTGAAGCCGGTGCTCCGCTTAAACCACGTGATGTTGTCTTATACGGTTTCGGTCGTATCGGTCGTCTCTGCGCACGTGAACTTGTAAAGCAAGCCGGTAAAGGGCAGCAGTTGCGCCTTCGTGCTATTGTTACCCGCGGCAGCTCTGAAGCAGAAGTTATTAAACGTGCAGCCTTATTACGCATGGATTCGGTTCACGGTCCTTTCGCAGGTACTGTTGATATCAATATGAACAACAAAACCCTCAGCATTAACGGACAAATTGTTCATCTGATTGATGCTTCCAATCCTGAGGATGTGGATTATGAACAATACGGAATTACCAACGCATTGGTCATTGATAACACCGGTGTATTCACCAATCTCGAAGCACTTTCTCGCCACCAAAAAGCTAAAGGTGTTTCGCGAGTATTGCTTACTGCACCTGGAAAAGAAATTCCCAATATTGTTTACGGCGTAAACCATAAGGATCTCGATCGCGAGAGCGATAAGATTTATTCTGCAGCATCGTGCACAACCAATGCCATTGCGCCTATCCTTAAGGTAGTAAACGATGCCATTGGAGTTGAACGTGGCCATATTGAAACTGTTCATGCGTACACCAACGACCAGAACTTGATTGATAATATGCACAAAAAATCGCGTCGCGGACGTTCGGCTGCTATTAATATGGTGATTACCGAAACCGGTGCGGGTAAAGCGGTAACAAAATGTATTCCCGAATTAAAAGATAAACTCACAGCCAATGCCGTTCGTGTGCCCATCCCGAATGGATCACTAGCTGTGCTTAGTCTTACGCTGAACAAACCAACTTCAATGGAAGAGATCAATGGTCTGATACGTTCTGCTTCATTGGAAGGTGAACTCGTCAACCAGATTTATTACAGCTACGAACCTGAACTCGTTTCATCGGATATCATCGGAAACACCTGTTGTTCGGTATTCGATAGTCCTGCCACTATTGTTGCGCCCGATGGTAAGAATGTAGTCTTGTACGTTTGGTACGATAACGAATACGGATACACCAAACAGGTTATGCGCCTTGCAAAATACGTTTCAAAGGTTAACCGTTTGGTCTATTATTGATCGCAAACAAAAAATCAGATAACCCCGGCAAATTGTCGGTTTTTTTTCTATTTTCACTGTGCTGTGGAAGAGAAAAGAATAGAATTACCTGAATGTACCATTATCGCTCGTGCAGATGGTATATTACAAATAGCCTATAAGGATATTTACCTGCATCTTGAGGATTCAAAAAGGATTTTCAGAAAATCGAGATCCTTTTCTCCATGGGAAAAGGCGCCTTTATTTCTTTCGGGAACAGGATTTACCAATCAGGATAAAGCCTCGCGTGATTTTAACGGGAGTCCGGAAGTGTTAAAACATTGTTCTGCCATCGCATTTCATTCGCCTTCGCTGGCACAAAAAATATTGGCCAACTTTTTCATAAAGGTCGTGCGTCCTTCTGTGCCCACCCGCTTTTTTACTTCCGAGGAAGATGCAATTGCCTGGCTGAAGAATTATTTGTAAACGAAAAAAGCCCCGGGTGACCAGGGCTTTTTTCTCTTTTTGAAGATTAAGCTTCTTTTGCTTCTTCTTTACGTGGACCACGACGTTCGCCGCGTTCAGTATTGGCTGGTTCTACATAACCTTCAGGCTTTGGAAGAAGAACTTTGCGTGAGAGTTTGTATTTGCCGTTTTTAGGGTCTTTTCCTAAAACTTTAAATTCTACAACATCTCCTTCTTTTAGTACTTCTTCAACCTTATCAATTCTGCGCCACTCAAGTTCAGAAACGTGCAATAATCCATCGGTACCGGGTAAAATTTCAACGAATGCACCGTAAGGCATAATTGAACGCACTTTACCCTTATAAACTTCACCAATTTCCACGGTTGGAGGGAACGCGATGTTTTTGATCATGCGCAATGCATCTTCAAGATTCTGTTTGTTGGCAGCAAGAATTTCAACTATTCCTTTTCCTTCTTTTTCAGAGATAGAAACAGTTGTTGTAGTGGTACGCTGAATTTCCTGAATGATTTTACCGCCGGGACCAATGATCGCACCAATAACTTCCTGTGGAACTTCGAGGTACTCGATACGTGGAGCATGAGCCTTAGGTTCGGAACGCGAAGTGTTAAGGGTCTTAAGTATTTCACCGAGGATATGCAGTCTTCCTTCGCGGGCCTGTGCAAGTGCATTGCGCAAAATCTCCTCAGAAAGTCCGTCTACTTTAATATCCATCTGACAAGCAGTGATACCGTTTGCAGTCCCTACAACTTTAAAGTCCATATCGCCCAAATGATCTTCATCGCCAAGAATATCGGAAAGGATGGCGTATTTACCGGTTTTCTTATCGGTAATCAATCCCATCGCAATACCTGAAACTGGTCGGTGTATTTTAATTCCTGCATCCATTAACGCAAGTGTACCTGCACAAACGGTAGCCATTGAGGAAGAACCATTCGATTCAAGAATATCAGAAACCACACGTATGGTATATGGATTATCAGCGCCGGTTGGAACTACAGGTTTTAGTCCACGCAATGCGAGGTTACCATGACCAATCTCGCGACGGCTGGTTGCACGCATAGGTCGTGCTTCTCCCGTAGAGAAAGGAGGGAAGTTGTAGTGCAAAAGGAACTTTTCGGATCCTTTATAAATCACTCCGTCAATATCTTGTTCATCTTGGGTTCCACCGAGTGTTACAGTAGTGAGTGACTGAGTTTCCCCACGGGTAAAAATGGCAGAACCATGTGCTCCTGGAAGATAATCAACCTCACACCATATTGGGCGGATCTGGGTAGTGTTACGCTTATCCAGACGTATTCCTTCGTCGATAATCATACGACGCATTGCTTCTTTTTCTACATCGTGATAGTAACGTCCAACCAATGATTTTTTCTCAGCACGTTCTTCATCAGAAAGGCTGGCGAGAAATTCTTCTTCGATCTGTTTGAATCCCGCACCGCGTTCTTCTTTTCCGCCACCAGATTTTGCAATAGCATATGTCTTTTCGTAAGTGGCATCCCAAACACGCTTGCGCAGATCATCATCGTTGGACTCGTGTGAGTATTCACGTTTTTTTGCTGCTTTGGGGAATTTTGATGCGAGTTCATTGAGTGCTTCACACTGCTTTTTGATGGCAAGGTGAGCAAACATAATCGCTTCGATCATTACTTCTTCAGAAACTTCATTCATTTCACCTTCCACCATGATGATCTCTTTGGTAGATCCTGCAACGATCATTTCAAGATCAGCACGTTCAAGATCGGTTTTGGTTGGATTGATCTGTAAAACTCCGTCGATACGCGCAACACGTACTTCAGAAACCGGACCGTTGAAAGGAATATCAGACACTGCTAAACATGCACCTGCGGCTAAACCTGCAAGTTGATCGGGCAGACTTTCTTCATCGGCAGAAATAAGAAAAACCGCTACCTGTGTATCGGCATGGTAATCGTCGGGGAAGAGTGGACGAAGAGCACGGTCGATAAGTCGGCTGATGAGAATTTCATGATCGCTCGGACGTGTTTCGCGTTTGAAAAATCCGCCGGGAAAAATTCCTCGTGCTGCATATTTCTCTTTGTATTCTACAGTAAGCGGCATAAAATCTACGCCATCTTTTGCATCACGTGCAGAACATACTGTTGCCAGGAGCATGGTGTTGCCCTGACGAACGACTACTGACCCATCGGCCTGTTTGGCAAGTTTGCCGGATTCAATGGTAATGGGCTTGCCATTTCCAATTTCAATTGTTGTTGAAAAACCTAATTGCATCTTTTTTCTTCTTTAGGTGTATATACTTCTGATTATTTACGCTGGAATATAAAATAAAAGAGGCAATCGTTTTTCACAATTGCCCCTTTTTAATCGTTCATGCCGATTATTTTCGGATGTTAAGTTCTGCGATCAGTTCCCTGTATTTCGCGATGTTCTTAGCCTTAAGGTAGTCAAGAAGACTCTTGCGCTTACCTACAAGATCAATAAGGGATTTTTGAGTTACTTTATCTTTTTTATTGCTTTTCAAGTGACCGGTTAAATGGTTGATACGGTGAGTGAAAAGAGCAATTTGCCCTTCTGTGCTACCGGTGTTTTTCTCAGCACCACCGTGCTGCTTGAAGATTTTGGTTTTGACGTCGGATGTCAGGTACATGTTGTCTTTCTTAATTTCTAACAGGCCACAAAGATAAATGATTTTCTCGCCTATACAACAAGAAAGTAAAAAAAATCATTAGGACATCATATAACGGATGGATTTCGATAGTTCCGTTTTAAGATGTTGACGTTCAATAATATAATCAAGAAATCCTTTTTCAAGCACAAACTCGGCGGTTTGAAATCCTTCGGGAAGGTCTCGTCCAATGGTTTCTTTAACCACGCGTGGACCGGCAAATCCAATGAGCGCGCGGGGTTCGGAAACGTTGATGTCACCAAGCATGGCATAGGACGCTGTTACACCACCCGTAGTTGGATCGGTAAGAATGGAAATATATGG
>JBKBUQ010000139.1:0-5591 GCA_046289975.1 Flavobacteriales bacterium
GTGTAGGAAATATAAAACGCAAATGAAATCAATTGCGATTGCCATTGTTCAAGATCCAATTCATCCTTGAATACCGGAATAAGTATGTCGTTTGAGGCAGCAACAAAGCCCCAGAAAAAAAACACAGAAATCAGTGTAAGAAAAGACCGGTTCATTTTTAAGAATTAGATGATGATTGTCTGGGTTCTTTGGAGAGTAGTCGGATCAAACGTATGATCCAGATTAAACACAAAAGAGAAATAATCAATCCTGCAACCAGCAAAGCAATTCGGAATGATCTCTGAGATGACTGGTTTTCTTTTGTTGTGAAAAGCAAAAATGTTTCCTCAGAATAATTCTCTGCCGGATTCAATGTATCGTAATACACTTTTACGTTTTGCCAGTCGGAGGGTTTATCCAACAATGCTATTGGTTCATTCGAAGAATTGTAAAAAATATCTTTTCCTGATACCAATAAACTATCTCTGGTATAAAATGAATAATAAAGCTCATAATCCATGTAATAGGTTGGTTCATCTGCATTGAAGCCCGGATTCATATCGTTACGGGTTACGAGCACACTGTCAGGAATTGCATGTGTTTTGAGAAATGCTCCTTTGCGGATATCCCAGGAAGCCGCTCGGCTGTTGTATCCCATAAGCAGGCTATATCCCGGCTTAACCAACCAGCTAAAAGCCAGTACCAGACAAAGCGAAGCAATAAGCAACTGCAGGATTCGATTCATTTTATTCGAGGGAATTGAACAAACTTATTTATTTTTAGCGCACAATCATCATTTTAACATGAAAAGAGTTCTTATTACCGGAGCAGCCGGATTTCTAGGATCACATTTGTGCGACCGTTTTATCAAGGAAGGTTACCGTGTTATCGGTATGGACAATCTCATTACAGGCGATCTTCGCAATATTGAGCATTTGTTCAAGCTTGAGCAGTTCGAATTTTACCATCATGATGTCTCCAAATTTGTGCATGTTCCGGGAGTATTGGATTATATTTTGCACTTTGCCTCTCCCGCATCACCTATCGATTATCTCAAAATCCCTATACAAACCTTAAAGGTTTCCTCCTTGGGCACGCATAATCTTCTTGGACTGGCAAAAGCCAAAAAAGCAAGGATTCTTGTTGCTTCCACATCCGAGGTATACGGCGATCCACTGATCCACCCTCAAACCGAAGAATATTGGGGGAATGTTAATCCTGTTGGTCCAAGAGGTGTTTATGATGAAGCAAAACGTTTCATGGAAGCAATGACAATGGCCTACCACACCTACCACAATGTTGAAACCCGTATCATCCGCATCTTTAACACTTACGGACCACGTATGCGACTGAATGATGGTCGAGTTCTTCCTGCTTTTATTGGGCAAGCTCTTAGAGGAGAAGACCTCACCATGTTTGGTGACGGATCGCAAACCCGATCGTTTTGTTATGTCGATGATCTGGTGGAAGGCATTTACCGTTTATTGCTTAGCGATTACGCTCAACCTATGAACATTGGTAATCCTGACGAAATAACAATTCGCGAATTTGGCGAAGAGATCCTGAAGCTTACCGGTGCAAATCAAAAGTTGATTTCACTTCCCTTACCCAAAGACGACCCCAAACAACGTCAGCCCGACATTACAAAAGCTAAATCCATCCTAGGCTGGGAACCTAAAGTAAAGCGTGCAGAAGGACTGCGAATAACCTACGAATACTTCAAATCACTGCCAAAAGAAGAATTGTTCAAAAAAGAACATCGTTTCGACTGAACACCTCTTGCTTACGGCTGTTCAATATTGAAAACAGAACGTGAAAACCATTTTTCTATTTCTCAGTCTTTTTTGCATCGGTTCAATTTCCGCAACAGGACAATCATTACCGAAAACATCGGCACACCTATATAGCGACATTCAAAAATTAAAAGTTGTGGGATCGGTGTTGTATATCGCTGCACATCCTGATGATGAAAATACACGATTAATTTCCTACCTCACAAAAGAACGAAAATTTGACGCAGCTTATTTATCCCTAACAAGAGGTGACGGAGGTCAAAACCTCATAGGAGACGAACAGGGAGAAGATTTGGGAATCATCCGTACGCAGGAATTACTCGAGGCACGGAAAATTGACGGTGCCATTCAGTTCTTTACCCGCGCTTTCGACTTTGGTTATTCCAAATCACCTCAGGAAACATTTATAAAATGGAACAAAGAAGAAGTTTTGTCGGATATGGTATTTGTTATCCGTTTGTTTAAACCTGATATTATCATTTGCAGATTTCCGACAACAGGTGAAGGAGGTCATGGGCACCATACAGCATCTGCCATACTTGCAGAGGAAGCGTTTGACGCTGCAGCAGACCCCAACAGATTTCCTGAACAACTCGCAACGGTTAGCGCTTGGAAAACTAAACGATTGCTTTGGAATACTTTTAATTTTGGAACCAACAATACAACAGCTGAAAACCAACTTAAAATTGATGCCGGAGGTTTTAATCCCCTATCAGGAAAATCCAACGGTGAAGTCGCTGCAGAAGCCAGGTCAATGCATCGCAGTCAGGCATTTGGAACGGAACGAAGGAGAGGTGAACAATTCGAATATTTCAAATCATTAAAAGGAAGTCCTGCGAGTAAAGATATCATGGACGGAATACCTACTAATTGGTCGCGATTCAAAGCAACTTCCTCACTTAATACTACCATTGAAAAAATCCAAAAAAAATTCAGACACGATAATCCTGAGTTGATCATACCAGATTTAATCCGATTACATCAGGCTTTGAATAAATTTTCTTCCAATAATGAACCTGAACTCCAGCATTGGGTTAGCCGGAAAACAAATGAAATTAATATTCTGATTCAAAATTGCGCAGGACTTTTCATTGAGTTCACCACCGATAAACCGGTCTATGCTATAAATGACACGGTTATCATAACCATAAAAGCGATCAACAGATCGAAAACCAAAATTCAATTCGCATCTTTGTTTTCAGTTTTCGGAAAAACCATTAATCAGTTCCATGAAATCAATGATCAGATTCTTGAGCCCAACCAATTAAAAACAGCAACAATTAAAATGGTAATACCGGAAATTTATTTTCCATCCAATCCCTATCGATACAGGTATTCAAACGAAAACCAAACCAGGTTTCGATGGCCCATGTCCATTAAACCACAGTATAAGGAAGAATCATTTGTTTCACTTGGCGTTAGAATAAACGATCAGTTAATTATTGTTCAGCGTGATTTGCATTATAAAAAAGTTGATCCTTCATTTGGAGAAATCTACCAACCCTTCGTCATTGCGCCGGAGATCAGTTTGAATTTCACGGAAGAACAGTATATTTTCAACGGCAACACACCAAGAAAAATACGGATACGAACCAAAGCATTTCGACCTGTTAAAAAAGCTATTGTTTCGCTTGAATATCCCAACGGCTGGCAGGTTACGGAAAAAGAGATTGAGTTATCCTTCAATGCTACCGGGGAAGAAAAGGAAATCGAATTTGAAATCAGACCTTCTGTATCTTCAACTTTAGAAAAACAACAACTGAAAGCATTTATTGAGATTGAAGGTAAACGTAATTCATGGATGGAACACTTCATCCAATACGATCATATCGAAAATCAGCATTGGTTCACTGAATCAGTAGCAGGAATTACGGCAACAAACATTAAAACAAATACAAAATCGATCGGATACCTGGCAGGTGCAGGCGACAAAATCCCCGGCATTTTGCGACAACTCGGCTATGAAGTAACGCTACTAAATGAGAAACTTTTGAATTCAATAAACCTGACGCAATTCGATGCGGTTGTTACCGGTGTTCGTGCGTTTAATACTGAATCCTACCTCAAACACCTCAATAAAAAACTTCTCGCTTACGCTGAAGCCGGAGGTATACTCGTTATTCAATACAATACAAGTACGTCGCTTGTAACTGAACAACTCGGTCCCTATCCTTTCAAACTTTCCCGTGATCGCGTCACCGAAGAAGATTCGCCAGTGGAACTTTTGCAAAAAGACCATCCCTTAATGCGTTATCCAAATTATATAGCTCCAGAAGATTTTGAAGGTTGGGTACAAGAAAGAGGATTGTATTTTCCCGGGCAAATTGATGAGCGCTACGAAACCATTCTTCAGATGGGTGATACAGGAGGACCATCTTCTACCACCTCTATCCTCACAGCGAAATATGGTAAAGGAAAATTTGTGTATACAGGGATCTCCTTTTTCCGTCAGTTACCCGCTGGAGTTCCGGGAGCATTGAAACTATTTGTTAATCTTATCTCTAAAAACGAGAAATAAAAGTGACGGAACCTGAAAAAAAAAGCAATAAAACGGAAGAGCGTCCACCTTTTTTCCCAAGTTGGAATATGTTCTATTTTTTTACCCTGCTTTGGCTCATGTTGATCATTTCTCTTCTTTATGAAATCACAAAAATGTTTTCATGAGTTTAGTCGATTGGATAGTTCTTTGCAGTACGCTTGCCGGTATTATTTTTTACGGAATCTGGAAAAGTCGTGGACAAAAAAACATTGAAGGATATTTATTGGGAAATCAATCCCTCCCATGGTATCATGTAATGTTTTCCGTAATGGCAACCCAAGCCAGTGCAATAACGTTTCTCTCTGCACCAGGTCAGGCCTACACAGACGGAATGCGATTTGTGCAATATTACTTCGGACTCCCGTTGGCAATGATAGTTGTGGCGGCTGTTTTTATTCCTGTTTTTCACCGATTAAAAGTTTATACAGCATACGAATACCTTGAAAATCGATTTGACTCAAAAACCAGATCCTTAGCAGCAACACTATTCCTAATCCAAAGAGGTTTAGGGGCCGGTATTACAATCTATGCGCCTGCACTCATTCTATCATCGTTGCTAGGGTGGAACATCTATCTGACGAATATCGTTATGGGCGGATTGGTTATCTTTTACACTGTTGCAGGTGGAACCAAAGCTGTTTCCTATACTCAGTTACAACAAATGACAATCATCATAATAGGTATGTTTATCGCCGGTTTTATGGTGGTTAAAATGTTACCTGAAGATGTTAGCATGACTGACGCATTGCATGTTGCAGGCACAATGGGCAAACTTAATGTAATCACAACTGATTTTAACCCGAATGATAAATACAATATTTGGAGCGGATTAATTGGTGGTTTCTTTCTTGCTCTTGCCTATTTTGGTACAGATCAATCACAAGTAGGGCGTTATATTTCCGGTAAAAGTATTGCGCAAAGCAGAACAGGTATGTTGTTAAATGGAATGGTAAAAATTCCAATGCAATTTTTTATTCTGCTTATTGGTGTTTTGCTATTTACATTTTATCAGTTTCATCATCGTCCAATATTCTTCAATAAAGCAGCAGAAACAACCATTCTGCAATCTGAATATGCCACTCAATACAAAAATCTCGAACGCGAATACAATGATTTAAACGAATTAAAAGTAGGAGACATTATGTCGCTGATTGAGGAGAAAAGGTTTGAACTACCCACGGAAAGACGAAAAAAATCAATTCAGGATGCTGAAAATAAAATGAGTGAATTACGTATAGAAGCCATTCAATTAATCAAAAAAAACGACCCTACAGCAGATA
>JBKBUQ010000139.1:5601-7752 GCA_046289975.1 Flavobacteriales bacterium
CGTTATCAAAAAAAAAAATTGTTTAATTTAATAATAAACTACAATAAATAAAAAAAAAAACACGACCCTACAGCAGATACGAATGACACGAACTATATTTTTCTACATTTCGTAATCACATTCCTGCCAATAGGATTAATTGGATTACTCATAGCAGTAATTTTTTCTGCCTCCTGGAGTTCAACAGCCTCAGAACTTAATGCGTTAGCATCTACTACGGTTGTCGATTTCATTCAACGTTATGGCAAAAAAGACAGAACAGAAAAGAACGTGTTAATGATATCACGTCTAACGACAGTGGGATGGGGAATTATTGCAATTGGAGTCGCAATGTTCGCAAATAGAATGGGCAGCCTTATTGAAGCAGTTAATGTATTAGGATCACTTTTTTACGGAACAATGCTTGGAATTTTCCTTGTAGCATTTATGTTTAAGTTCATTAAAGGAAACGCTGTTTTTTATGCAGCAATTCTTGCAGAAGCATTGGTAGTAATTCTATTTATAAGAGATGACGCTGCCTTTCTGTGGCTTAATATGATTGGATGTATTGCTGTGATACTATTTTCCATTCTTATTCAAACACTCAACCCCAAAAAATCCTGATCGAACTGTTCACATAACAGTCATTTTGGTATTTATTCGCTAGTTTTTTTCTTCTGCGCAAAAGAACTTTGTCCAACTCGTTTATTCCAGCAGACCTCCGGGATTTTAAAAATCCCGGAGGTCTGCGGTAAATAATGGACAGGGGATGCAACTTTCAATTTATTCTCAATCATGAAAAACCTAATTAATAGCAGCTATTGGCAACCACAACCATTTATAGATAATCTGCATTTTGAGGAGACACAGATCTACCATGTATATAATCGGGCAAATGGAAATGAATTACTATTCCGTAATGACAATAACTATTATTTTTTCCTCAGGAAAATAAAACAATACATCAGTCCTGTTTGCACTATATATGCGTTATGTTTGATGCCTAATCACTTTCATTTACTTATTCGAATCAAGGAAAAAAAAGAAGTACTTAATTTTATTAAATCAAAGGAGAATAAAATCAAATCGGATGAGGAGAATTTTTGCATGCACGAGATTACCTCCATGCAATTCAGGAGACTTCAGATTTCTTATGCGAAAGCACTTAACAAGCAATTGAGCAGAAAAGGGAGCCTGTTTATTCAGAATATTAAACGAAGAAACATAGACTCCGACCAATACTTTTTCAATGTTCTGGATTACATCCATAACAATCCGGTCAATAGTGGATTATCTTATCGTGTGAGTGATTGGAAATTTTCATCCTTTAACAGTATGGTAAATGACAAGGGATGCTGTTCGGGCTGGATTGCCAGAGATGAATTAATTGCGATATGCGGCGGACAATCAGAATTGAAAATTATTTTAACAAACAAAATAGGCAGCCTTTCGACTGCCTATTGAATATTCCTTAAACGGAAAAAATTATTTTTTCTTCAATTGTAATTTTTGTGCATCAGCAATAAGCTTATCGTTCATTTTCACATAATCGTCGTTCTGATCAGCTTTAGCTTTTTCCTTTGACAGATTGGCTGTGGCAATGCAACCATCGTAATCGCCCATATCGAATTGGATACGCGCCTTTAGGAGTATTATCCAATATGCATCCGGACGAGCCTTTACAGCTTCATCTGCCCACTCAAGTGCTTTACGCAAATCCTTTTTGTTCTCGTAATAGTAACGTGCAGCCTGGTAATATGGCTTTTTATCGCCTTTCATGGATTCATCAATCTGAGCCATGATTTTTGTATCGATGTCGGCAGTAACAGTGAAAGAAATCATTGTACGTTCCCACATAATGCGAATATCGCAGCCGTCGCCTTTAGTACGGACATTGGCAATTTCAATACTGAAGGTTTCTACCATTGTAGGCAGTTTAACGGGCTTAATCTTCATGCGAACCGCGTCGTTTTCCTGCTTGTAATCTGAAGGTGATGTAACGGTTGTATCCTTACTCAGGATAACTGTCCACTCTGATTTGCCCGGAATTGTAAGCAAACCGTATTTACCTTTTGGAAGTTTTTTTCCTCCAACAGAAACTTCCTCTCCGAAATAAATAGTAGTTGCACCATTGGCACCGGTTCTCCAAACTTTGTCATAAGGAACCAGATC
>JBKBUQ010000140.1:0-7730 GCA_046289975.1 Flavobacteriales bacterium
CAAGAACTCTTCCCTGCAAGTGACCGGAAAGCATGCGAGGGGTTAAGACTTTTAGATGTGTTTCGCGATTGATACGCTTCAGCAATTCAGATTCTTCATCCGAATGTAAGCAGGCATATTGATCAAGTTCAGGCGCAATGAAATCCATTATTTGTTGGTATAAACTAATCGACTTAATTGATCTGGGTTGTAAAGCTCATTTGCAACATCCTGCATCTCTTCTGCGGTAACCTTTTCAATTCGACGGTAAACATCACGCATCTTCTGAATCTTACCGTAAAGCAATAAACTTTTCCCCAGACCAAGAGCGCGATTTAAACGATTCTCTTCGGAAAGGGCAAGTTGTCCTTTTAACTGAATTTTAGCTTGCTCCAATTGAGAAGACGTGAACTTTTTCTTGCGGAAATTTTGCAGCTCCTTTAAAACCAGTTCCTCACATTTTGCTCTGTTGCGTTTATCCGTACCGAAATAGATCGTAAACAATCCTGTATCCGTGTACGGAACATAACTTGCTTCCACATTATATGCAAAACCGTGTTTTTCCCTTAGCTCCAGATTTAATCTGCTGTTCATTGCGTTTCCACCCAATACATTATTGAGCAAAACAAACGCAGTGCGCTTTTTGTCTTCGTAACGATAAGCTGTTCCCCCCCAAACAACATGATCCTGAAAAGTGGAATAGTTCTTTTTCAATTTGAAGGGGTTTGCCGGTACAGGAAGAACCCTGGAATTGAATCCATCAGATGATCGGGCATGACCAAAATATTTTTCGGCAAGAAATTTTGCCTTCGCTTCGGGTAATTTACCGGAAATACTGAGCGTCATTCTGGACGGCACATAATTCCGTTGCATAAACGCCTTGACCATCGCTTTATCAAAAAGCTTCAAGGTTTTTTCTGTACCAAGAATATTATGTCCCAGAGGATGCCCCTTATAAACCTGCTCTTCGAATTCATCAAAGATCAACTCAGAGGGAGAATCGAGATAAGAACGGATCTCATCGATGATCACTGTCTTTTCCTTGCGCATTTCTGCAGGTGGAAATACAGAATGAAAAACAATATCAGCAATTAATTCCAATCCCCGCTCCAGAAAATGCTTGTGAAAAGATGCATAAATACACGTTTCTTCCTTGGTAGTATATGCATTCAATTCGCCACCAACAGAATCAAGTTGAGAGATGACCTCTATTCCATTTCGCTTTTTTGTCCCTTTAAACAGGCAATGCTCAATAAAATGCGCCATTCCCTGCTCTTCCGGATATTCATCGCGGGTACCTGCACCAATGGTTAGTACGGCATGCACCACTTCTGAATGATGTTCAGGCTCGAATACCGCTTGAATACCATTTTTCAGTTCAAATACTTTGAGGTCTTCTCTCCGCACGGTTTTGATGTATAATTATTTTTTCAGCAAATCGCGAATCTCTGTAAGTAAAACCTGCTCCTTGGTAGGTTCCGGTTCGGGAGCAGCTGCAGCTTGTGCTTCTTCCTCCTTTTTCTTCAGTTTATTAAGACGATTCATGCCTTTGATCATCATAAAAATGGCAAACGCAACAATGATAAAATCAAGCACCGTTTGCAAAAAGGAACCATATGCCAATACCGGTGCTCCTGCTTCCTTGGCCTTAGCAATCGACTCGTAAGTATTACCATCGAGCGACATAAAAAGATCAGCAAAATTTTGTCCCTTCATCAGCATACCGATTGGCGGCATAATGATATCAGACACAAGAGAACTTACAATTTTACCGAATGCACCACCAATGATAACACCAACAGCAAGGTCAACAACATTGCCACGCATCGCGAATTCGCGGAATTCCTTCATTAATCCCATAGGAGTATAGATTTATAGTTTAAATGTTCTGAAACTTCCTCAAAAATAGGAAAATAGACCTTCAATGGTCAAGAGAAACGTTGTTTAAGGCGGGAAAACAATTTTACTGTCAAAACTGGCTGACCGGTAAACATACCGCTGAGGGCATCAAGAAAGATCAATAAGCCCAGTAGCGGAACCCACAGCATTAACGGACTCCAGAGGCCATTCAGAATATAATCACCTGAATAATACATGGTAAAAGATCCAAACGCTAGTCCGACACTATAAAAGAAAACCTTAACGATCGCATGAGGCTCCCACATTTCGGGCGCTTTGTGAACGGAATGGGAATATTCTGCATTTCGTTTTCTGCGCTCCATCCGCCATTCTCTGCTCCCTCTTTTTGCAGCAGGTTTGGGCTCCTCAAGAATGGTTTTGTATCCTAATTTCTGGTCGTAAGAAAACCTCCTGATAGGGTCAGAGAGCGTTTGGTAGGCTTCGTTCAAAACCTGAAAAAAAACATGAGAATCAGGAGCTTTGTTTCTATCGGGATGGAATTTTTTGGCCATTTCGCGAAAGGCGACTTTCAGCTCCACATCACTAGCTTTCTGGTGAACTCCAAGAATTTTGTAGTAATTATACTCCATCCACGATAAAGTTAATGAATTCAGAACATTCAAAAAAGTAACAGAATAAAAATCGCTACATTGAACCTTAACTTTAAAAGGGTGTACAGCTATCAAATGAAACCCATGAAATACATATTTGTTTCGGTACTTCTTGCACTCGGTGGCATAATGCCGGCGGTGGGTCAGACCAATACCGGGGGGGGACAACAACCGCCTCAGGAGGAAAAGAACAAAATCCAGTCGCAAAGCACCAATATGAACGAGAACCTGGCAAATCCAGTTATTCTGGAGCCATCACGTTCGGCGCAGAGTCCGGGATTTTACAGAGGTCAGACCGAAACTCTTCGAAGAGCTGTTGACTTTAACACGTACGATGCAAAATCATGGCTTGGCTATTACAAGGCAGAACGGTTTTCGTACTACACCAAAACCAGCAACGACATTAACACTGAACAACAAAGTGAACTCGACAAAATCGTGGATGAAATGTCGCAATATGTTCCTACCAGTTACGAATTCAATTATGCCAAATACCTGAACGGAAACCACGATATACGTTTGTTTGGATTTCTGGCAAAGGCTTACGAGATCAATCCAAATGCAACAGAGCTGTTTGATCAGTTTGTCTCTTATTATGAACTGACGGGTAATGCTGTTCGAAAAACAGATTGGTGTAAAAAATTAAATGAATCCGGAGAAATTCCAAAAGAGGTCATGGAGTTTGCATACAACCTTCTTGTATCGCTTGATCAAAATGCAGTGATTATTACTCATGGAGAAATGGATTCTCATTCCTCCTTCATTTGGCAAACGGTAAAAAATCACCGAAAAGATGTACTCATACTCTACATGGATCTTCTTGAAAAACCGGAATACAGTGAAAAGAAATTCAGGGAGCTTGGAATCAATGTAATGGCAAGTCCTTACACCAACAAAGCGGCTTTCGTTGCAGAATTTCTTCAAAAAAGTTCATTGAAGCGTCCAAGCTATTTGGCAACAACAGTGGCACCTGATTTAATCCGCCCGATACAGTCGAAATTATTCCTAACTGGACTTGCATTCAAATACAGCGAAAAAGGTTTTGATAATCTTCCTGTGATTGCAGAAAACTGGGAGAAAAAATTCAGAAAGGAAGAGCTTGCCAAAAAAATCCCTCAGGGTTCAGTCAGTGCAAAAATCAACATGAATTATGTGCCCGGACTACTACTATTGAGAGATTATTTGCTAAGCAAGGGGTTGAATGATAAGGCCAAGGCAACGGAAGAGCTGGCTTTAAAAATCGGCTCGGAAGGAGGAAAAGAACAACAAGTACGAACTATGATAATGAAAAAATAGCAGAACCGGTCGGATGGGGCTTTTCGGAAGGAACTATACGAACAGGACCGATGAGGAACTGATGGCTGCAATCGTTGACGGCGATAAGCGTGCTTTTGAGGAATTGTACTCGAGGTATGCAAAACCAATGGTCAACTTTTTCTGCCGGATGCTCTGGAAGGATCGTGAAAAGGCACAGGATTTTATGCAGGATCTTTTTACCAAGATCGTGCACAAACCTGAGTCGTACGACGCATCCCGTCCGTTCAAAACCTGGATTTATTCTGTAGCCAATAACATGTGTAAAAACGAATACCGAAAACAAGAAGTGCGCAAGAACACCGTAAACATGGGACATGAAAACTTTGCAGTTGCAGATACATCAGCCGATAGTTCACGCGCGATTGATCATGGGAAATTCCAGGAGATGTTACAGGTAGAATTAGATAAACTCGAGGAAATACAACGCACCACATTCGTATTACGATTTAAAATGGATATGTCGATTAAGGAGATTGCAGAGATTACAGAAGCTTCAGAAGGAACTGTAAAATCGCGTTTATTCTACACCTTAAAAAAGCTATCCGAGAAATTAAAAATGTTCGACCCCAAATTGAGCAACGCTTATGAATAACGACTTCCCTACATATCACAATCACGACATCGAATGGTTTCTTCGGAATAAGGATTTCGATGCCCTTACTGAAGGAGAACAATCGTTTGTTCTTACACAAATCGATTCGCCTGAAGAGTATGCTGAAATGCGACATACTCTTTCCAATATCAGGATGAGCTTTGGAACTGAAGAAGTTTTGGAACCTGAATTAGCTGTGAAAGACACCTTATTTGCTGAATTTGATCGTGTTCATGGAAAACAAACCGCAGGCAGTGGCAGAACTTCCTGGTGGAATACGCTTTTTCCTCAAAACAAATCGTTGTTCTTTAGTCCCGGTTTCCAACTAGCAGGCCTGGCTCTTATCATTGTTGGACTTAGCTTTCTATTCACATCAAACAACGACAAAAACGAAAATATAGCTTTACACAAAAACGATAATGTTGTGCATCCAACCACAATTGAAGAGGCGAGTCCGCTGGAATCTGTTGCAGGCGGTGCAAAAGACAAATCAGAAGAAAGGATCTCACCATCCCCGGCAGTATCGCATGATTTGGATAACAATCATGCAAGTAGAGAAATATTAAAAGCCACTGAAAAGGAAGCAGCAAGAGAGTTGGTAGCCGACATGCAACTTAATGACGAATACAAATCCGCAGTCATGGATTCGGTAAGTTCATTTACAGTTGCGAAAGGAAACAGTTCAAGAAGCGATAACTTAAGTCAGAACACCCAATCACCGGTAAAGACAGATGATGCCGTATTGCTTATGGAAACAAGTGTTGAACAAAAGAAAGCGGTTACTAGCGATTCCAGGAAGAAAACTTCAGCAAAGGAATCTTATACTAAAGCAGAAGAAGGCGCTTTATCAACAAAAACAGCAAATACCGGCGTTGAACAGGAGAAGTCGGGTAAGGATAAAAACGAAAGTATAATTGGAGTTAACGCTGCAAAGAACCCTGAATTACTCGAGTTGTTGTTTACAGCACTATAAATTTAATTAATAAACTTCCATCGAAGCCCAAAACGGATAGTCCGTAAAGGCATAAGATATCCGGGGGCAGCAAAGAATTCTTTTCCAAGAACTCCTTCAAGGAAATGATCTACAGAAATAAATATTCTAACCGTATTGATTTCGGCTTCAAAAAAGGCATCGATTAGTGGGTAATTACCGGTAAGTTGAGTGTTTTGAAGCTGATAAATATTCAATGCAGGAACAAAAGCATTACTGTAGAAACCGGTATAATAACGAGCGCTTACACCTGTATTGAATCTCATTGACCAGGCTGTACCAGAATAGAAAAAACTTCCCCAACCGATAAAACGGGGAATTCTGAATACGTTTTCGTTTTCAGTTTGCTGTACAATACCTTCTGCCTTAAACCGCCAGTGCTTTCCGATATTCGAGGTAAATTTAACCTTACCACCAAAGGCGATTGCGGAACTTGAATCCTGAATGAATTCACTTTCTCTGAAATACATTCCATTTGTTGTTTGCACATAAAACCCACCAATTGCCATTTTATCTTTCCAAAAATGAATATTTATGTCTGCAGAAACAGAGACTACGGGAAGAAAAATACCGGAAAAGAAATAATGATTTGAATTGGTGTAAGTAGTGTTTAATGCAGGAGAATTTTGCATTGCACAAAGTTCTGATGAAATCAATTTTTCTCCGTTTTTTAAAAATTTATACTTCATTTCTGACCTAAAATCACCGGCATGATAACCGGAAAGAAAATATTCTGCATTTGCATTAACTACATGAGTTGAATCAAAATAATTGAAATTAATAATTGCTGAAAAGGATTGATTATTCAAGGCAATTCCATTTGAACGATAATTATTCAGGTAATGTCCTGCACCAATTTTTACCTTGATCTTTTGTTTTTTCCATTGGAGAAAACCATTGTTTTTCAATTGCGATGCATAAGTTTTGTCATTGGTTTGAAGGGAATCAAAAAAGATATTTCCGTAGTATCCGTTTAAAGGATTTCCGGAATAAATAAATTCTTTATCGCTCACTTCAATTACATGATGCACAGTAAACTCTTTTCCGACAAAGACCCCATGGTCAAGGCCAAGCTCCCTATTTCTGAGGTTCGTAATACCATCACGCATTCTAATGGAGTATAAACGGGGATTCCCGAAATTTTCAGCACGATATACAGAATCAACCAAACCACCGTTCTCCTGTCTGTCTAAATCGTGCAAACGCGCACTGAGTGTAGTATAATATTTCTTTCTTTTTCCCAAATACGAAACACCCAGATTCAGGTTATCCTGGTCGTTTAGTTGATATAGAAAAAAACCTTCTGCACGATTACGCTGGTAATCAATCCAAAAATGGATTTGTTTACCTAAAGGTTGAACATGCAAAAGTTTTAATTCCTGAGATTTATTGGTACCTAGAATATAGGATGCACTGGTTACAGCAATTGCTGAGCGATAATTATTGTAGTTCTGGTCATTCAAGAATGAAATCGAACCGAAGAGGGTAAAATCCGACTGATTTGCAAGCAGGGAAAATCGTTTACTCCCGTTGTTACCCAAATCTTCATTAAAATAAGGCAAATACCTAAGATGAAAACCGTCGAGCGTATCTGCTATCTGGGTAGTATCGCCATTGTGGATTCGAAGCAACGAAACAGAATCGCGCTGAGCTGAAGCATCTTTAAAGATGATCAGTACAAAAACAACAATTAGGATTTGGATGATCCTGCCCATAGACGATGGAACAAGTATAAATGAAAAACCCCGAACACCAAAGGTGCTCGGGGTTTTAAGAAAAACGGCGGCGACATACTCTCCCAGGTTTAAACCTAGTACCATCTGCGCTAATGGGCTTAACTTCTCTGTTCGGAATGGGAAGAGGTGGAACCCCGTCGCTATAAGCGCCAACATTTCTTGATGAACAAGGAAGGGGAGAGAAGCAGTATCAGAGATGATAGCGGGTCAAAACACATCGGCTTGATCATTGAAAGCTGAGGATTTGAACCGGGCAGACAAGTTATGCGCCTGTATGCCTGATTGTTCAACCTTCGGATATTTCTTTGATAAGAAAAAAAATGGAAGCTTACGGGTAATTAGTACTGCTCGACTCATCCGTTACCGGATTTACATCTGCAGCCTATCAACCAAGTCATCTCCTTGGATCCTTTAGGGGAATAAATCCCGGGGAAACCTCATCTTGGAGCGGGTTTCGCACTTAGATGCTTTCAGTGCTTATCTCAACCGAACGTAGCTACCCTGCGATGCAGCTGGCGCCACAACAGGTACACCAGAGGTTCGTCCGACTCGGTCCTCTCGTACTAGAGTCAGGCCCCCTCAAACTTCTAACGCCCACATCAGAT
>JBKBUQ010000141.1:0-7653 GCA_046289975.1 Flavobacteriales bacterium
GAGGGGGGGATTCGAACCCCCGGTACGGTTACCCGTACGACAGTTTAGCAAACTGTTGGTTTAAGCCACTCACCCACCTCACCTTTTGTTGTGTGGGTTCCTAAAGAACGATTCCAAAAGGATGAGGGTCCGTTTGGAGAGGTGCAAAGATAGGAAAGGTCTGAACTTTTGCAAAAGAAATTCGAAATCATTGTTTAATTGCTCATTGCGCCTTTCCTTAACTTATTCACCGGGGGTATTTCCATTGAACCAGGCACTTATATTTGGGGTATCAGGCAAAAAATTATCATAGCGCTAATCTTAGTCGGACTCGGATCCTGTGTTAAAAAAAGGGATCTGCGGGAAAATGTTGCTGTTGTTCACCTTGCAGGAAATCCGAGTGGCTTGCATATCACCAACGATTTCTCGGGTTTCCGATCTTTTGTTTACGAATACATTCACAAGCCATTGATTCGAACGGATCTCCGTACTTTAAAAATGGCTAACGTGTTATGCATTGGAGATCCTGTTTTGGATGAGACAGGAACTCGTTTAACATATACTTTGCGAAATGATATTAAGTGGGATAATGGTGAGCCCTTTACAGTTGAAGACGTTGTGTTCTCGGTGAAACTTATTTTGAGTCCTTTAACACATAATCCTCAGGCTAAAAGCAATTTTACCAATTCCATACAATCCATTGAAACGTTTCCTGGTGACCAATATTCGTTTGTATTGGTTTCGCCTGCTCCGCTGAGAGGCAATAAGGAAGTTATGTCGGAAGTGTATTTTGTGCAGCGGAGTATTTGGGATCAGGAAGATGTACTTGCTGAACTCAAATTTGAGGACTGCTACAATGAAAAGTTTGTTCCAACTGATCGACTAAAAAAATGGTTTGAAGAATTTAATGCACCAAACCGTTCAAAGAATCCCGAATACCTGACAGGCTTAGGCCCTTACAAATTGATCGAATGGGTGGACGACAGTTATATTTTGCTGGAAAAAAAGAAAAACTGGTGGGGGGATTCTGATACGTCAATTCTCTTGCAGAATAATCCGGATAAGATCATTTTCAAAATAATAAAGGACGAGAGTGCAACTTATTTTGCCATCAGAAATGAGAATGTCGATGCAGTGAACCGGCTTGGTATGACTAAACTCATTAAACTTCAACAGCACGATTATTTCAATGCTTCGTACCAGAGTGCATTTATTGATCAGTATGCATATAATTATTTGGGGATGAATATGCGTCCTGACGGCATTACCCATTTTCCGTTTTTTACGGATGTTCGTGTTCGCAGAGCCATTGCTCACCTTGTTCCTGCGGATGATATTATTAAAGTGATGTACAAAGGAAAGGCTGGAAGGCAGGTTTCGTTTTTGTCTTCTCTAAAACAGGAATATGCTCATGACATTCCACTGGTTAAATGGAACAAAGAAGCCGCCGAACGACTACTGGATGAAGCGGGATGGAAAGACACAGATGGTGATAATATCAGAGATAAAGTAATTAACGGAGAGAAAGTGCCTTTCAGGTTCAGGTTGAATTATATGTCGGATGCTGCTCCCTCAAAGGAAATATGTCTGATGATAAAGGAAAATCTGTACAAAGCAGGATTAGATGTAATTCCCAACCCGCTTGAGTTTTCACTTTTTTATGAGAAAGCGTTTACTCACGATTTCGATGCATTGATGGGCGCATGGATGGGCTCGGCATTGTATGAGGATCCTTCTCAATTATGGCATTCTTCGCAATGGTCGAACTTCGGGGCAAATTTTTGCGGATTTGGTAATGCAAAAAGTGATTCGCTTATCGACGCCTGCAACAGGGAAATGAATGACTCTCTGTATGTGGTTAAAATAAGGGAATTGCAAAAAATGGTTGCTGACGAACAGCCATACGTATTCCTGTGTTCACCACAGGCAAGAGTGGCAATTCACCGACGATTTGCTGCAGGTATTTACAGCGAAAAACCGCAAATGTTTGTTAATGAATTTCAATTGCTATCGGGTGGTGGAGGAACAGCAATTAAACCGGATCTGACGCAATGATGGGGTATATCCTAAAACGACTCCTTTTGTTTATCCCGACCTTGTTCGTGATTAGTTTGCTTGCATTTATAATTAGCGTAAAAGCGCCTGGAGATCCGGTTGAAATTCTTTCGGGTTCTGCATCTGTCCAGGGAGGGAGCACACAACATGGCGTTTCCAAATCGCAAAAGGATTCCATACGCGTACGCCTTGGTCTCGACAAACCCTTGTTTTATTTTTCCATGACTTCCTCTGTGGAATGCGATACGCTCTATAAAATACAGGATAAAAAACACAGGGAAGTTGTGCAACGTTTAACCTATCGTTGTGGGGATTGGCAATTGGTTTCTAATTGGTACAGAGAGTTAAAGGATTCGTACGAATGGTGGTCAGCTCTTGAGGAAACGGATTTCAAAGCGGAAAAGGATAACATTGCAGTAGATATACAGAATACCATTGAATTGAAAAATACAGGCAACACGATTTTTCTGACTATGCTTAATTCGTATGAGCCAAAAGTTATTTATGCCCAATTGGATAGTCTGCAATTTTTAGCTGAGAAATTACCGGATAATTTGTTAAAGTCAAGGCTGGATAATCTCGATCGGTTCTGGGATGAGATTTATTATACAAGTCCTGGATTTTCTTTTTGGATACCCTCTTTTCATTGGTACGGTAGCGACAATCAGTACCACCGTTGGTTGAGTCGTTTGCTGATTCATGGCGATTTTGGATATTCTTATGTAGATAAAGAGCCGATATCGCAAAAAATCTGGAAGAAGTTTTTTATTTCGTTTAAGTTGATTTTTTTATCTGTACTGATTGCATACCTGCTTTCCATTCCTCTCGGTGTACATGCAGCTTCTAAAAGAGGGAAGCTATCTGAACGAATAAGTTCATTGTTGGTATTCATGTTGTATTCTTTGCCCAATTTTTTTGTTGGGATGCTTTTATTGTTTTTGTTTGCCAATCCTGATTTTGTTGTCTGGTTTCCTGAGTCAGGATATATGGATCCTAATAATTATGACCCCAATTGGAATTTCCTGCAGCGTTGGTCTGCTGAGTTACCATATATGATCCTTCCTCTCATTACTTATACGTATAGTTCATTTGCATTTATCAGCCGTATTCTTCGCGCCGGTATGTTGGATAATTTGCAACAGGATTATGTGCGCACAGCCCGTGCAAAGGGAATTCAGGAACACCATGTGCTGTGGAAACATGCACTGCGTAATTCCTTATTGCCTCTCATTACCATGTTTGTCAATATTTTTCCAATGGCTATTGGCGGATCGGTGATCATTGAAACCATTTTTACCTATCCGGGAATGGGATTGGCGAGTTATGAAGCAATTCACAATTATGATTATCCGGGAATAGTTGCCATCTTCACTCTTTCCGGTTTTCTGACTATGATTGGATATCTGGTTGCGGATATTTTGTATGCATTTGCTGATCCACGAATAACTTATAACAGGAAATGATTTTCCGCAAGCGAAATAGAGCCGATGAAGAGTTACGATATTCCTTCGGAAGGGATACTTGGAAACAGTTTCGACGAAACAGACCTGCCTATATTTCTTTTTACATTTTACTTTTCATGCTCTTTATTGGGATGTTTGCATCCTTTCTGGCCAATGATCAACCTTTGTATGCCAGCTACCGGGGCAAAACCTTTTATCCGGCTTTTGCAGAACATTGGATCGCAAAATCTGTGTTTGGAGTGGAGCGAGTTGACTCTGTTCAACATCCTGTTACAGGAATCTGGGAGCGTATTCAATACGATATTACCGACTGGCGTGCCTTGGAATTGGAAGGTGTTATCTGGCCGTTGATACCGTTTTCATCCTCAACTCAAGATATTCTCAATCGCAATTTTGTATCACCGGGCGATGAACATTTTCGCAGAAATGAAAACGGTGAAGTGATCACTGCCACAGGGAAATTCAGGCATAGAATGGGTACAGATGTTCTGGGGCGCGATGTGCTTGCAGGAATCATACACGGAACCAAAATCTCTTTATTGGTTGGTATAGTCTCTATGTCCATTGCATTGCTTATTGGGCTTTTGCTTGGATCACTGGCAGGATTTTTCGGCGATCATCGCATTCGGCTTAGCAGAATCAGATTGTTTCTGGTTGTTCCGGGATTGTTACTGGCCTGGTTTTATGCTTTCGTACTTCGAGGCTTTACGATATCTGACGCATTTGGCGAAAGTACCGATTCAGGATTTGTTCAGCTGTTTTTAAGTGTATTGTTGTTTGTTTTAATTCTGATGCTGATAGTATACGGTGGAAAATTCCTTGAGTTTGGATTTTTTGCAAAACAGGTATTTCTACCGGTAGATAGTCTCATCTCCCGAGGTATTGAAATATTTAATTCGATGCCAAAATTATTATTGATTATTACAATTTCAGCAGTTATTGAAGAGCGAAGTATTTGGTTGTTGATGCTGATTATTGGACTAAGTTCCTGGACAGAAATAGCCCGATTTGTCAGGGCAGAAATGCTTAAGGTTCGCGAACTTGAATACGTGCAGGCTGCGCGTTCAATAGGGTTATCGGAGTGGCGAATAATTGTAAAACATGCATTGCCCAATGCAATGGCCCCTGTATTTATTTATGTTGCATTTGGAATTGCATCGGCAATATTGGTGGAAAGCGGACTTTCCTTTTTGAATATTGGTGTTCCAGATGATGTTGTTACCTGGGGTTCAATGCTGAATGTTGGGCGTACAGAACCCGAAGCCTGGTGGATGATTGTCTATCCGGGATTGGCAATTTTTATTACGGTAACTGTTTACAATCTCATTGGCGAGGGTTTACGTGATGCCCTCGATCCGCGATTGCGCAAATAATTAAAACGGTTGGTTGTATTTAACCAGTTTCATCGGACGATTTTCGATGCTGAGATGGTAGTCAATGATCGTTTGATAATCCCCGAAAATTTCGTCTGAAAAAATGATGTAATAGGAAGAAGTATCCGGAAAATCGACACGTTTTAAAATTTCGCCCCGCTCGCGTTCAATGTAGAATGAAACAGCGTGATTGACACCTGAAATAGTGTACAGTTTTTTCCCTTTGCTTTTTTCTACTATTTGTTCAGCAAATTCCTTGTATTCGGCTACACCTCCGGTAGATGCGCGTTGTGGAAAGGCAACCAGATTAAATTCAATGCGCAAAACAAGAATAAAAATTGCAAGAAAATACAAAGTCATTTGACTTTTCCTGAACATCAAATACGATAAAAAAAGTAAGGAGATAGTGATTAATACAGAGATTAAGGGATTGATTGGAATACCCATATCAGTAAACAATAATACAAGGGGACCAAATGAAATCAAGACACCTAATCCTGCAAAAACATTGAATAAATTCTTTTCGTACAATTTTAATAACTCATTTTTGTTTTCCCACGCAAACGCCAGAATCAGGAAAATAATGGGGTATAACATTAATAAATACCTGGGGTAATATCCGGGCGAAAGCCAATAGGCAGGCAAATTGGCAACCATGATGATCCCCATCATTTTTACGAATTCGTTTTCAGCAATTTTATTTCGGATCGATTTGTAGAATAAGGGCACTGCCAATAATGACCATGGTGCCAGATGTCCGATATGATCAACAGGAAATTTGAACAGATGAATGAAATTTTCATACCATGCTTTGTCCAGCACAGTACGTTGTTTAGATTGATCCCAAAGTTGATCTACCCAACCCCATAATTCATTATACTGATTATAAGTGTAGAAAAATCCAGCAACGGGAATTACAAATACCAGGATTCCTATCAGGTGCCACAGGGAAAATAGTTTCTTGAAACGCCCCATCATCCAGAAGCAAACAATCAAAGTGGTTCCCTGGAAAATAAAAGTGGGTAATCCTTTTAGTAAAAATGCCAGTGCCGAAAGGAAATAGGATACAACAAACAACATCAGGTATTTTTCTTTTTTCAGGCCTTCATAAATTACAATAAACGTAATGAAGGTTATCCAGGAATATAACATATCGATGTGACCCAGATAGGAATCGTATGAAATTATTCTTGCGTTGGTCAAAAACATTGCAACACTTAAAAAAGCGATTTTAGGATTGGTGAATCGTTTAAAAACCTTAAATAAATACCAACCGAAGAGCAGCATCGGAAGAACTGCGGTCAGGCGAAGTACAAATTCGCTAGGACTACCGCTTAATTGAAATGCAGTACTAATCAGCCAATTAAAAAGTGGTGGTTTTTTGTAATAGAAAACATCATTAATCGTAGAAACAATATAATTGCCTGAATATTCCATTTCCAATGCAACAACTGCACGCGTTGGTTCGTCGGCAGTGAGAGGCTGAACTCCCAGGTTGATGAACATTGCCGGAATCAGCAGCAATGAAAAAAGAAGCATAAGATTTTTCTCTTTACTGAGAAAGTTGATCAGATTCTGCATTCGTTTTTTTATCGATTGAAGGAATGAAGATTAGTCCGCTAAAAGAGGATAATGCAGTTATGATGAAAAATAAAATTGAAAAAGCCACTGCAGGTTCCTCCTGAATTGGAAATAAAATCGCGCCGTAAATAAAAACAAGCTCCCTGGCTCCGATGCCTCCAATGGTGAACGGCAAAACAGCAACCACAGAGGAAGCCATAAACAGTGCGAGGTAATCCATTTGATGGTCGTTGATTCCCATTGAATAGAGCAGGAGGAGAGAACACACTACCTGACCAATCTGTACCCAGATAGAAAGGTGGGTTGTGTTCAGAAATTTGTAACTGAATGATTTGAAAAAGAATTTTAGAATAATAAAATAAACGGGAATGCACAGTACCAATGCGGCAATGAGCAGCCAATACAACCACTGTTCATGCAGGTAGGTGAATTCACTGAACAATACAAAGATCACCATCATAAAAAATAAAATCACTACTCCACTTAAGCGGGCAAGAAAGGCGGCAGAAATGAGCATTCGTGTTGACAACGATGGTTTATTGTTTTTTATGAGGTATACTTTATAGGCATCTCCACCAATACTTCCCGGTAAGAAAAGGTTGTAGAACATTCCAATTGCAGTCAGTTTAAGGTTGAAAATTGTTACTTGTCTTCCACCTGCTGCCTCGTAAAATTCATTTTGGCGGAATGCCGCTACAGTCTTGGAGGCTAAAAAGGCAATTAAGGCCACAAGAAACAAGGGTAGGTTCACTTTCTTCAGTTCAACAAGGATAGCCTCTCCATCGATCTTGCGGAAGACAAACCATATTGCAAGGGAAGTCAGCAATAGTTTTATCCAGGTTTTGATACTTTTTTTCGAGAACATCGTCGCCAAAGATCGCAGTTCCTGCAAAAGTAGCTCACTGTTGCGACGTAAAATTGATCATTTCACCTCAAATTGACGGAAATTCTACTGTATGGGGTTCATTTTGTGCGATATTCCCTTTTTCCACCAAGTGGAACCACGAGGTCATTTTTTTGTAATTTCACCCTCTGAAAACCAACTATGATCATGAAAGAAGTCTTTATCGTTGCTGCCGTTCGTACTCCCATGGGAAGCTTTAACGGCGCTTTGTCAAGTGTTCCTGCTACTCAACTTGGTGCTACTGCCATTAAGGGGGCTTTGGAAAAAATCAAACTGAATCCAACCGAGGTTCAGGAAG
>JBKBUQ010000142.1:0-7536 GCA_046289975.1 Flavobacteriales bacterium
CAGGGAGGAATTTGGGGTCAGTGTAAAGTGGCGTAACTGAGTATTTTTTTCAAGGTTTGTCCATGGACCGGTGGCAATTTCAAATTCATTCAAAAAGTTTCTGAATTTTTCAAGTTGCTCATCGGTGCCAATGATATGTAATTGATCTCCCGGGAAAATTTTCTCGTGGCGGGTTGGAATATACAGGTTTACATTTCCCCGTTCAATCATGGCAATATTAATTCCAAATTCTTCGCGGAGTCGGATTTCTTCAAGCGATTTTCCAAGGAAGGGGAGGTTGGGACCAATTTGCACAACTGCCATATGGGTATCCCATGGAGCGAGGTTTTGATCCGGTTCTTTACTGCGGTTTTCCTGTCCAGACCAATTGCTGATGAATCGCTGTTCGATGCGTGAATAAAAATCGCGGATACGAAAACGAAGGAGGAATAAGACGAAAATACTTACCACAATAACCATTAGCGCAACCAATGGAGTAAATACCAGGTTAAAAAAGAAGCCCATGAAAAAGAGCATCAACAGCAGGCGGAACAATTGCATTACAACAAGTAATCCGCGTTGCGATGGCTTTTGCCACAGTTCGGAATAGGCGGTTTTATCGGTACGCTTAAAGGCAAGCGCCCATAAAAATGGTGAAGCCGCAAGCAAAACAATACTGCAAAACAATATTGCAGATATAGAATCGAAATGGAATTTGGGAAACAAAAATCGAACAGAAAGGAGAAAAAACGCAAGGATGATTACCGAATAAATGACAATGTTTTTTACATAGGCGCGCAGGTAACGTTTCCATGCACTTGTTTCGGGTACGCGTTGAAGGCTAAGTGAATATTTTTCCAGTGCAGATCGCCATGATGAAGGCATTCCCCGATCCACAACACCATAGAATGGTTTGCTGAAACGAATCATGTAGGGTGTAGTGAATGTTGTAAATGCAGAAACAGCTACTGCCACCGGGTAAAGAAAATCACTGGTCACATGCAATGTCAATCCCAATGAAGCTATGATGAACGAAAATTCACCTATCTGCGAAAGACTCATTCCTGATCGCATGGATACCTTTAGTGTTTGTCCGCTCACCAATGCACCGGTAGTAATAAAAAGTGGTTTACCGATAATCAAAATCAGACTTGCTCCAACAATCACCCAAAGATGTTCTGCTATCATCGCAGGATCGATCAGCATTCCCACTGAAACAAAAAAGATTGCACCAAATAAATCTTTCAATGGCTGAATAAGGTGTTCAATACGGTGACCTGAATTCGTTTCTGCAAGTAATGACCCCATGATGAATGCGCCTAATGCGGAAGAGAATCCTGCTTTCGTTGCGAGAATTACCATCAGGAAACATAATGCCAGTGAAACAATGAGTAAAGTTTCGTCCGACAAAAACCTTTTAAGCCGGCGAAATAATCCGGGTAGAAAGAACACTCCGGTAATTACCCACAATATGAGAAAGAAGATCAGTTTAAAAATTGAGAATATCATTTCTGCACCTTCAAAGTTTCTACTGACTGAAATCGTACTTAATACTACCATCAATACTACTGCCACCAAATCTTCAACAACCAGAACTCCCATTACCACACTTGCAAATAGCTGGTTTTTTTCTCCCGATTCAGCAAATGCACGAATAATAATTGTTGTAGATGCTATACTGAGAATACCTCCCATGAATAATGCATCCATTGGCTTCCAACCCAAAAGAGTTCCGAATAAATACCCAAAGAAAAATGTGAATGCAATTCCGAAAAGAGCAGTGATGATAGCTGTTTTGCCGACTTTAAACAGTTTCCGGAAACTGAATTCGAGTCCTAGTCCGAAAAGCAAAAACAATACACCTATCTCAGCCCAGGTCTGAATTCCTTTCAGCTCAGATACCGTTGGAAACAAATCGAAATGAGGACCAACTAGAATACCAGCCATGAGGTAGCCCAATACCAGTGGTTGTTTCAAGAAGCGAAACAACAATGTGGTAAAGGCCGCTACACCGAGAATCAGAGTTAAATCCTGTATGATATGCGGTACATGATTCATAAATCAGATTCCGGAATTCCGAAATGAGGCTTTACTTCTATCAGACGAATGATGCTGAAAGAATATTTAAATTATTGTCGAGCTCGTATTTCTTCGGAGCGCCTGTTGGAATTTCTACCTTAAGGATTTGTTCCGGACTCAACTTCTCAAGATACATGATTAAGGCTCTTAAGCTATTTCCATGTGCAGCAACAATGATGTTTTTGCCCGATTTTAATTTAGGTACAATCTCCTTTTCAAAGTAGGGAAGTACCCGATCAAGCGTATCTTTTAAACTTTCTCCCTTCGGCGGTGCAATATCAAAAGAACGTCGCCAGATGTGAACTTGTTCGTCGCCATATTTCGCTGCTGTCTCAGCTTTGTTGGCGCCTTGTAAATCGCCATAGTGACGTTCATTCAGCGCTTCGTTTTTTGTTATAGGAATATTTTCCTGTCCGATTTCCTTCAAAATAATCGAAAGTGTACGTTGCGCACGAAGCAGATTGGATGTATACGCAAGATCAAATTTTAGCGATTTCAGTTTATCTCCTGCATTTACCGCTTCTTTTTCGCCTTGTTCGGTGATGTCCACATCCACCCATCCGGTGAAGCGGTTTTCGAGGTTCCAGGCTGATTGTCCATGACGGACGAGGACTAGTGTTGACATTTTTTTTTTTTAGCCGGGGAATAAAGCCCCGGTTACGGTTGTTTTCTTTTAAGATCCGGGGACTGAAGCCCTCGGTTACGGTCTTCGCTTTGCGAATTTTTTAGTGAATTGATAGAGAAGACGAACTCCTACACCTGATCCTCCTTTGTGGTGGTAGTCTTTTGCATCCTTTAAGAAGGCCGGTCCTGCGATGTCCAGGTGGATCCAGTTGTAATCCGTAAAGCGTGCGAGGAATTTACCAGCAGTGATTACTCCGCCTGTTGGACCTCCTACATTACGTATATCAGCGATATCGCTCTTGATCAGATCATCGTATTCCCTCCAGAAGGGCATCTCCGCAAGTCGTTCGTAGGTTTCATCGCCGGTTTCTATGAGTTCTTTTTTGTACTTGCTTTCATTGCCCATTACGGCACTTCCATACTGACCGGTAATCATTGCAGCGGCGCCAGTGAGCGTTGCAAGATCGATCACCAATTCGGGTTTGAATTTTTTGGCATACGCTAATGCATCTGCAAGAATCAGACGACCTTCTGCATCGGTATTCTGCACTTCTACTGTGGTACCATCGTGCATGGTAATCACATCATCCACTACCAACGCATGACTGTTGATCCGGTTGTCTGTTGCAGGAATGAGTCCGATTACATAAACCGGAAGTTTATTTTTAGCAATAGCAGAAATCGCTCCAACAACAGCTGCAGCTCCGGCCATATCGCATTTCATGGTTTGCATTACACCCCCCACCTTGAGCGAATAACCTCCTGTATCGTAAACAACTCCTTTGCCAACAAAAATGAGTGGTTTCGTGTTTTTTGCTCCACGTGGTTTATAAGTGAGTATATTGAAAGTAGGAGGTACTTCACTTCCCATATTCACACCTAATAATCCTCCCATATTGAGCGACTGAATTTTGCTTTTATTGAAAACTTCTACACTGAAACCATTAGCTTTTCCTGCCTTCTCAATTTCCTTTGATAATTTAACCGCATCCAGAGAAATTACAGGCTCATTTACCAAATCTTTGCTTAATGTAACAGCATCCATCAAAGTGCTAAACTCATGGATTTCAGATTCACTCAATGTTCCAGCTTCAAGTTGAATACTTTTCAATGTGTTGGCATCCGCTTTTTTGCTTTTGTATTTTAAGAATTGATAATTCCCTAGCTCAAGTCCTTCTAGCAATGCGAAATTTTCTTCCTTGGAAAAAAAATCTTTGAGTCCGACAATCGCAATTTCTGACGATTTTAATGCGTTGAATTGTTTTCCGATGCGGTTTCCAAAAGAACGGATGTTCTCGAGTTTGTAAGAGCGGTCTTTATCTTTATTAAAAAACATTCCTACAATAATTTTTCTGCTGCCCTTGTAAAAGGTTATCAGATCACTTTTTTCTGCTTTCAGTTTTTCTGTAAGGAATGTGATGTGATCAGAAAGTTCTTTGTGTTGGTTGAATTGCTGTCGGTTTTTAACCATTATCAACAGATCACCCGAATCAATTCCGGATTTTTTTAGTGGCACTATTTTGATAGCCATAAGAAAGGGATTTTTGTAAATGTAAGCGTCAATTCCGAGAATGGCAAAAGTAAAACACCAAGAATAAAAAAGAGTTTTATTTTTAAAGAGATATTCAGGCTAATTCAATCAGTTTTTTCACTGCCTGATCAATGTTTTGTCGCACATCCAAGATCGAACCTTCCATCATGTAGCAAGGCGCAGAAACGATCTTGTGTTGCTTATCAATGGCAATCTCTCGAATGCTTTTCATGACAGACCTGGCTCCCGTTGCTTCTATTCCCCGGCTGATTGCTCCTATATCGTAAGGAGATGCTTCAGTTGTTGTTCCTACCGATAATTCGGCAATAGCAGCTGTTCCCTGTAAGGCTTTGGCGATTACAGTTGGTCCCATGCACAAACCTGCCATCGGTTTACCGGCTTTTATAGTATCGATAATACTTCGCTTTACTTCTAAGTTAATTGCACCGGCCGGACCTTCGAAAGCCCATTTGGTGAGGTTTTTGGCAACTCCAAATCCACCGGGGATAATGAGTCCGTCGAAATCTCCCGCCTCATATGTGCAAAGGTCCTTGATCTCACCCCTTGCGATTCTTGCTGCTTCTACTAAGGCATTGCGCTTTTCATTCATATCTTCACCTGTAAGGTGGTTGATGACATGATGCTGATCAATATTGGGTGCGAAACACTGGTAGCTCGCTCCGTTTTCAGAAATGGATAACAGCGTAAAAACAGCTTCCTGAATTTCAGATCCATCATATACACCGCAACCGGAAAGAAGAACAGCGATCTTTTTCATGGCCTAAAGATAACAAAAGGTGAACGGAAATAATGTGTGAATATGTGAATGTGTGAATGTGTGAATGTGTGAATGTGTGAATGTGTGAATGTGTGAATGTGTGAATGTGTGAATAACTGGTAATATACGAAAAGAAAGGTGTATTTATTGGAATTTGCTTATTAAAGATACACAAGTAGAATAAGGCAGAACCTGACAAACAGGGTTTCAACATTCTCAAATTTGTCCTATGAAGCTTCAGCCAAAAAGGGTTTGTACATTCCCTTCAATCGCACATTGTTCTCATTCCCCTCATTCGCTCGTTCCCCTCATTATCAAATTCTTCTCATTCGCACACTCCCCTCATTCCTCTCATTCGCACATTCCCCTCATTCCCCTCATTCGCACATTTTTTTTCCCCACATTCATTTACTTCCAACCCGCCTCGTTAAACAACTTCAGTGCATCGGAATTGTATTTTCCAAGGTTGGAAAGAGATAGAGAGTCCTTAACAAAATCGCCCCAACCTTGAAGGAGTCCATTGGTAGGAACACCACTAACCACAGGATATTCGTTGTTTCCTTTTGCAAATTTTTCCTGCACTTTAGCACTCGCCAGGTACTCGAGAAGACGAATGGCGTTGGCTTTGTTAGGTGACGTTTTTATAATACCGGCGCCACTGATGTTGATGTGCGTTCCGCTACCATTTTGATCAGGGAAAATGACGCGAACCATTTCTGCTGCTTTCACTTCTTCCGGATTTTCGGAGGAGAGCATTTTTCCGAGATAATAAGTGTTCACAACCGCAATATCTCCTTCTCCGGCAGCAATAGCCAGAACTTGATCTTT
Source organism: Flavobacteriales bacterium (assembly GCA_046289975.1). Classification (GTDB taxonomy): domain Bacteria; phylum Bacteroidota; class Bacteroidia; order Flavobacteriales_D; family UBA2798; genus UBA2798. Next base: position 5,820 of record JBKBUQ010000142.1, read on the forward strand.
ATCGCCACCCTTTGGATCACGCGCCATATTCGCAACAATGCCTTTGGCCCATGCAAGTGTTTTATGATATCCCCAATTGGCAATCAATGCAGCGATCAGCGATTGGTTATATATGTTTTCAGATGAACGAATCAACACTTTTTTCTTCCATTTTTTATCGGCCAAATCGGCATAACTTGTAATTGCACCTTCTTTAACGCGGTCTTTGTGTGTTACGATAACGCGTGCACGAACAGTAAGACCAAACCAAAATCCGTCTTCATCACGCAGGTTGGCGGGAATGGCAGTTTCGAGTGTTTCGTTTTTTACCGATTGCAGCAAACCTTCTTCTTTGGCTTTCAGTAAGCGTCCTGCGTCTGCAGTAATAAGTATATCGGCAGGTGAGTTTTCGCCTTCGCTTTTTAAACGGACCATCAATCTATCAGCATCGTCTTCAATCACATTCACCTTAATTCCTGTTTCCTTTTCAAATTCGGCGTAGATCTCGCGGTCGATATCATAATGACGGTGAGAATAAAGATTGACCTCCTGTGGAAGAGTGTCCTTATTGTCTGGTTTCACTTCCGTTTTGTTTTATTACAAAAAAAAGGAACAAAAAAGTAATAGCGTAGAATATGAAAGAAGGGTTAACTTTTTCATGGTTTAAGGTTAAGTCGGCTGCAAATATAAACGGCAACCGAATACCTTTTAATCACCTTTTCGTGGTATTTGAATACCCGCCAGCATGCACCGCAAACTACCGCCTCCCAGGGTTTCTATGGTTGGTATTGCGATATGGGCAATCCGGGCATATTTCTCAATTTCAGTGATTTGACCGGTGTAGAGAGATTGGAATGCAGTTGAGCTCATCAACAGGACAGCTTTTCCGTTTTTATCTAGGACCTCCAGCATATTGCCGGCAAATTGGATCATCTGTGCAAACGAAATAGGTATGACAGCCTTGCCGGTCGATTTGAGCGAGGATTTCAGCATTTGTGCCTGAATGGTATCAGGAACAGCGTCAAGGCAAACGATGGCATAATGTTCAGCAACCGACATCACCACATTGGTATGGTAGATCTGTTCGCTTTTTGGTCCGATGGCTTCGAATGCAAATGCACGGTAACCGATGCGTTGACACAATTCGTTCAGCAGTTTTTCATCGGTACGTGGCGATATACAGGCGTAGGCAATTTTGTGGGTGTGGTCAAAGACTATACTTCCTGTTCCTTCGAGAAAATGTCCGGATTGTTCGGCTTCGCTGAGATCGATAATGGTTTTTACCGGAAATTTTTGATGCAATTCCTGCACAATAGCCATGTTGCGTTCCAACCTTCGATTCGCAGCCATCATCGGATACAAAATGAGCGTTCCATCCGGAAGAATACTGATCCAGTTATTGGGGAAAACAGCATCAGGTGTAATTACATCTTCTCTCGAAGGAAAAACCAAATGATCGATTCCTTCTTTTTGAAGCATTTTTACAACGTTCGTGAATTCTTCAGATGCCAATTCAGCATTGGCTGATTGATCGTTCTTTTGAAAGGCATTGCTTTGAGCAGTCTCTGCATTAAATCCAAAATGATCGGGTCGGACAAGAAAAACGGTTTGTGGTGAATGCATTTGCGAATTTACTTGTTTTTGATTTTTTATCAGTTATCAGTTAATAGTTAATAGTTAATAGTTAATAGTTAATAGTTAATAGTTAATAGTTAATAGTTAATAGTTAATAGTTAAT
>JBKBUQ010000143.1:0-7489 GCA_046289975.1 Flavobacteriales bacterium
CAAGTTAGCTTCCGGCGAATGGATTGGATGTTTCGGATTAACCGAACCTGATCATGGTTCGAATCCGGGAGGAATGATCACGAATTTTAAAGATGCAGGGGATCATGTAATTCTTAATGGAGCGAAAATGTGGATCTCTAATGCTCCATTTGCACAGATCGCTGTGGTTTGGGCAAAAGATGAAAGCGGAAGAATTCATGGATTGGTGGTTGAGCGTGGAATGGAAGGGTTCTCTACACCTGAAATGCACGGTAAATGGAGTCTTCGTGCTTCTGCAACCGGAGAATTGATCTTTAACAATGTAAAGGTTCCAAAAGAAAATATTCTTCCCGGAAGATCCGGTCTTGGCGCTCCGTTGAGTTGTCTCGATTCGGCGCGTTACGGAATTGCCTGGGGTGCTATCGGCGCAGCTATGGATTGTTACGATTCTGCTTTGCGTTATTCGCTCGAACGTACACAGTTTGATGTGCCCATCGGAGCCTTTCAGTTAACCCAGAAAAAACTGGCAGAGATGCTGACGGAAATAACCAAGGCTCAATTGCTTACATGGCGTTTGGGTGTGCTGCGTAATGATGGTCGCGCAACTTCTGCTCAGATATCAATGGCAAAGCGTAACAATGTACATATGGCAATTACTATTGCACGTGAAGCCCGTCAGATCCATGGCGCAATGGGTATTACCAACGAATATTCCATAATGCGTCATATGATGAATCTGGAGTCTGTTATCACCTATGAGGGGACACATGATATTCACCTCCTTATTACTGGAATGGATATTACCGGTATTCCTGCTTTTAAAACAGCTCCGCTGGAAAAAAAATAATTTTCTGAATCAAAAAATCCCGTGGTATTCCGCGGGATTTTTTTTGTTTACCATTACGAATCTGTTCACTCATGAAAGCTGCTTTTTACTTTATCGTTTTGGTCTTTTTACCTTGGGTGCTGATTTTTTGGTTTTTTAAACGATTTGAGGGAGGAACAAAAAAGGCCTTGCTTCATTTGGTAACCATGCTGGCACTGCAGGGTGTGTTTTTTTTGGGAGCCTATTTTTCCAATGATCAGAGTTCGGTAATGCTCTGGACCATCACGTCAACTTTTTTTTATACGGCACACACATTTATTTTTTTTGTGCACGGATTGTTAAAGTATCTCGATACTATTGACTAAACCTGGTGCTTAAAAGGTTTTTCGCTATTCTAATAGGGGAAAGTCAGCTTAAAGACCAATCCATCTTCATTGCTGAAGTTGCACTCCCCATCAATTTGTTCGCTGAGTGAATAAATCAAACTCATTCCAAGAGAATCGGTATTTGCAGTTTTTTCAAGCGCCAATCCCGGCCCATTATCCTTAATCACCAAAATGGCTTTTCCAGTTGCTTCTGTTTTAGGGTGCAAATGGATTTCAAGTTTTCCTGAATGCGATTTAAAGCCATGTTTAAAAGCATTGGTGATTACTTCATTAACGATAAGTCCAATCGGAATCGCTTTGGAAATATCACTTTTCGTTGGATGGAGATCTTTTTTAAATTCGATCAGACTTTCTGCATTCAGCGAGTTCAATACCTCCTCGGAGAGTTCACTGAGGTAGAGGTCGAGTTGAATATTGTTAAGGGATTTGTTTTCGTAGATTCTGTTATGCACCATTGCCATCGACATCACCCGCATATGGCATTGTAGTAATGCTTCAACCGCTTCTTCTGATTGAGATTGATTTTTTTTCAGGTTAATTAACCCAAGAATGACTGCCATATTGTTTTTTACCCTGTGAAATACCTCTGAGAGCAGGGTTTCTTTCTCTTCCAAAGCCTTCCGCAGTTCTTTTTCCTGCCTGTTAAAAATTACCAGTACTATAAATGAGAAAAACACCGTCACAAACGTAACAATGGAAAAATGAACCCTCCGGGTGATAATTAATTCCTCTGGTGATTGAATATATTCCGGGGGGATGTTTTTAAATCCGTAGATAAGAAGGATAAACGCAACCAAGGCAAATGCCAGATTCAGAATAAAATAATTCCTGGCCTCTTTGTAAGCGAACATTACACATGTGCCAATAATAAGCGATATGAAATGGAAGTGGATGCCGGCTTCTTCTCCTGCTCGTACCGCGAAAAATACAAGCATTGAAGACGATGAAAAATTCAATAGAGTAAGCGCAAGAAAAGTATTTCCCTTTCTGTTCAGCCACAATACAAAAAGCTGAAAGGCCATGATCCATGGTAAAACATAAATACCAATTGAATCATCTTCAGCGTTATCAAATAGATCCCACAAAAAGGAGTAGAGCATCCAAAACAGAGCGTTCAGCACAAATAAGTTTGCTGCACGGTACAAACGTGATTTTCCCGAATCAGTAAATGGATTTGATCCGAGGTCGGCAATGAGATAAAGGAATTTTTTAAATCGCACAGATTAATTCAATGTGGTAACAACATCGGCCATGGCAAGTTCTGTGGTGTTCCATGGTAAATGAATATTGGATATGCCTTTTTGCTTTAATTCTTCTGCAGTTGATTTACCAATGGCAATTACATTATGTTTTTCGGTAATCTTCTTTTTGCGCAGGTAAAGCATGGCGTTGGTTGGACTGGTAAATACCAATACATCACTGTCCGCAATTTCAGCTTCTTCATCAGGAATGGTATCATAAACTATTAAGTCTGTGAGTGAACGCTGATCGGCGAATTGTTTTTGTACGGTTCTGAAACTTGCAGTTGATTGAGGAAACAAAATGTGTTGACCACGAACCATAGTTGCAAATTCCTTTCCGATTACAACAGTGTCGTTTGATTGTCCGATGTAGTCAGGTTTGATTCCTCTTTTCTTCAGCGCTTCGGCAGTTGCTCCCCCAATACTTCCAATCTTTACACCGGAAGGGATTTTTGGTTCTTGTGCGAAAAAGAATTTTACGCAGTTTTTAGAGGAGAAAAAGATCCAGTCACAATCGGGCAGACCGGTAAATGGCACTTCCTGATAACGTGTTAGCGAAGCGCCTTTGACCGCATAACCATTCGCACTTAATGCACGATGAAAATAATCGGTGAGTTTAAGATTGCGGGTGATGAAAACACGTTTCGGTGTTTTGCTGTTTATTTTTTTAAGCACTTCTTCACTCAGCAAGTTCGCATCGTTTCCTTCCAGATAAAATCTTCGTGGAATTCCTTTCCAATGACTGGCATGAGAAACCCATAATTTGTAAATATCGTTTTCTTTCATGCAATAAACACCTAGGGGAAGCTGACATCCTCCCTCGAGTTTTCTCAGAACAGAGCGTTCGCTTTCAATTAATACCTCAACATCCTTGTGATGGATTTTTTTAAGCGCTTCAATGAGATCAGTGTCAGTGTTGCGAACCTGCAAGCCCAATACACCCTGTGCAGGTGCGGGGATGAATACTCGTGGATCCAGTAATTCAACATGAAATTCACTCAAGTCGATCTCCAAACGATGTACGCCAGCGCGTGCAAGCATTATTGCATCGTACTTACCTTCCCGTAATTTTTGAATGCGGGTAGGTACATTTCCTCGCAGATCGGCAAGGTCCAGATCCGGACGATGGGCCATCAATTGCGATTTTCTTCGCGCAGATGATGTGCCGACTTTGGCATTGTATTTAACATTGAACAATTCCCGGATGTCAGTGCAATCCTTGCGGATCAGTAATAGATCACGAGGGTCTTCCCGGTAGGAGACTGCCGCAACTGTTAAACCTTCAGGAGATGTTGTTTCGAGATCCTTGTGGGAATGTACGGCCAGGTCAATTTTTTTGTTCAACAACGCCTCTTCAATTTCTTTCGTGAAAAAACCTTTGCCTTCCATCTTATCGAAACTCAGATTCTGGATTTCATCCCCTCTGGTACTAATGATTTCAATAGTGGATTCGATTCCGATCCGACGAAGCTCAAGTTGAATGAAACGAGCCTGCCACAGTGCAAGATCGCTTCCGCGTGAACCAATTGTTATGTTTTTCATAGTATTCAAAAAGAAAAATCCCCTCAGGGTTTACTGAGGGGAAAGATAAACAATTTCAGTATTCAATTCAGATGAGTTCCTTGCTTGTTTCACTCTCTGTTTTTGCAGTGGTTTTAGGACTGTCGAGTAATATTTCCTTTGCCATTTTCATGGGTAGTGAAATATATTTCTTCTCAAGATAAACCAATACCTTTTCCATGACTTCTTTCGAGGATGGATCCATGCCTTGAATTTCTTTCGCAAAAATAGTATTGATAGCTACATCCTTAATCTCTTTCATCTTGCTTGGAACCTCAGCCATTGCGCGCTCTACCTGACGTACTCTATACACTTCTCTGAATTCTTTGATCAGACGATCGATCAGTAAATTGCAACGGGTGAGTTCTTTTTCACGCTCTTTAAGATTAGCATCTGCTTCTTCTCTGAGGTTGGCAACATCAATAAGCTTCACTTTATGTTTCTCCATGATTTTTTTGTCAAAATCATTGGGGATAGCAAGATCTACTACAACTTTTATATTGATGTCTCCATTAAGCAGCTGATCGTAAATTTCGGGAGTAATAACCGGTTCAGCTGATGCTGTGCAGGCAATTATAACATCAAAACCTGCTTTGTATTTGGCTAAATCTTTTAACTCTTTAAGTTCGCATTTTAATTCGTTTGCCAATGCTAATCCATTTCCCATCGAGCGATTAAACACAACGAAATTGTGATAGCCGTTCTTGCTAAGGAAACGCGCCATATTGGTGTTTGTTTGGCCGGCACCAACAAAGAGAATGCGCGCATCTTCATGAATATTCAAATCGCGCAGTTTGCGAAAGGCAAGAGAAACAACACTAACAGGTTTTGTTGCAATATCTGTATGTGTATAAACTTCTTTTGCGGCTTCCACGGTTTTTTTCATTACCAAGCGGGTGGTGTCGCCCGTTATGCCAATTGAATGACAGTATTCGTACGCATTACGCACTTGAGTTATGATTTCACGTTCTCCAACAACCATCGAATCGAGAGAGGAGGCAACATTAAACACATGACGAATGGCTTCTTCTCCTTGAAAACATTCTGCAACCTGAATGGCTTTGTGCAATTGTGTTTCACTCCATCCCGGATTAAATGCGTGGAAAAACTCAATGAGAAAATCATCATCAAGATGTTCATTGGTTACAAAATAAAATTCTACCCTGTTGCAGGTTGATAGAAACATTAACTCCTCCAAACGTGCATTGGTCCGGAGATTTTTCAACCGCTGCTCTTGCTGACTGTCCTCGAGGTGGAATTGCCCGATGTCGTCAAGTTTCGCTTTCTTGTGTGTTAAAGCGATTACCCTGAAATGCTTCACTGCCTCTAAATTTTGTGATTCAAATTTCCCTAAAAGCCTAAACCGTTTTGTCATGGAATTGTCAGCCGGGCTTCTTTGGAATGGTTCTAAATATATTTTTGGGTTTAAATTATTGATAAACAACAGGTTTAGGGTAATTACTGATTTCTGTCACCTCTTTCCGTAACCTTTGTTCAGCTTTTTACATATAGAAAGAAAAGGAGGAGTTATGCGAATGAATCGTTTTTTAATTGCAGGAGGACTGTTCGCTGCAATGGCATTGGTGGCATTTCGAATGCCTGCAAAAGAACCGGTGGATCTTGAAGACGCCATCAAAAAGGGTATGGTAAAAATTGAACCAGTTTCAAAAGGTGGTTATTCCGGTGATTGCATCAATTTGAAATTGACCAATCTTTCAAAGGGAGCGTTAAATCTTGTGCTGCCGGCCGGATCAGTTTTTCATCCTGAAGATGATGGTATGCAGGATATTTTTGTACCCCAGGATCAATTGTTTGTTTTGGAAAAAGGAAAAACATTGCAGCGTTCTGTTCGCGGATATTGTTGTCAGGCATCCGATAAAAGTCCTTCTTCAGGAACTACTTTTCGTTTGGCTAAATCAAAGAATCCAAAATTGCTTGAGCTGGCATCCTTCCTCAAGAAAAACCGTTTTACTGATCACATCACCCAATCGGCTGTATGGTGTGTATCAGATGGCCACAATGTTTCCGGAATTTATCATTCCGATCGCTCGAAGGTTCAACCATTGCGGGATGTGCTTTGTAAATTAACCGGGCAAAAGGACGTGTGGTATTCAACTGACACAGATCATGTGATGGATGATGATGGATACATTCGCTGTGAACCTAAGCTAATAACAGGGGCAATTAAATGCAAAGCGGATGCTCCTGTTGGAATTCGTGCAGAAGTAAAGGGAGTAGATGTTGAACGTGAATTTAAGATTCCGGGAGAACTGAAATTGCCGCGAGCCGGTGAATTCGAATATGATTTTAATCTACGTATTTCGGGCTGGCAAAAAGGGAAGTACCAGGTATTGATTTTTGCCGGAGACAAAAAAATCCACACGCAGGATTTTGAACTCTGAAAAATGTAAGCGGCATTAAATTAAAAAGTCCCGGCGCAAAACGTCGAGACTTTTTAGGAGGCAGGTTGTTGTTGTTCTGCATTTAGGAGGTTACAGAACAGCATTTGTAAGACCGTAGCAGGCGATCTTTATGATTTTAGCTTCCACACATTTCACAACCCTCAGGATTATCGAGAGAGCAGGCAATGGCAGCCATTTCTTGTTCTTTAAGTAATGCTTCATCTGCAGCACGCTCAGCTTCGGTGCGCTCCTTGAGTGGAAGTGGCTCCTTGTTTGCTTGTTTTTCAAGGGTGAACTTGATTGGATCAGTTGCCGCTTTGGTACGCAGGTAATACATTCCTGTTTTTAATCCTTTCTTCCATCCGTAGAAATGCATCGATGTGAGTTTACCGAAGTTCGGATTCTCCATGAAAATATTCAGGGACTGACTCTGATCGATGAATGCGCCTCTGTCTGCTGCCATTTCTATAATCGCTTTCTGTGAAATTTCCCAGGCAGTTTTGTAGATGTCTTTCAGATTTTGAGGAATCTCCGGAATGTTTTGTACAGAACCATTCGCAGCAACAATCTTGTTCTTCAATCCTTCATTCCAGATTCCAAGCTTCACAAGATCGCGCATGAGGTGCTTGTTCACAACAATGAACTCACCGGCAAGTACACGACGTGTAAAGATGTTGGAAGTGTATGGCTCGAAACATTCGTTGTTTCCAAGAATTTGTGCAGTTGAGGCAGTAGGCATCGGTGCAAGTAAGAGTGAATTGCGTACCCCATGCTGTTTGATCTCTTCGCGCAACACATCCCATTCCCAACGCGGACTAGGCGTTACATTCCACATGTCGTGCTGGAAAATACCCTGCGAGATGGGTGATCCTTCGTAGCTTTCATACGGACCAAATTCTTTTGCAAGATCTTTGGAAGAAGTAAGTGCTGCGTAATAGATCGTTTCGAAAATTTCGCTATTGAGTTTGCGCGCTTCATCACTGTCAAAACCTTGACGCATCAGAATGAATGCGTCAGCAAGACCTTGAACTCCTATTCCGATTGGACGATGGCGCATGTTACTGCGACGTGCTTCGGGAACGGGGTAGAAGTTGT
>JBKBUQ010000144.1:0-7485 GCA_046289975.1 Flavobacteriales bacterium
TATAGGTTCAAATATAATGCCAAAGGGGATAAAAGCTGCAAAATCGATTTCAAATAACAAGCGACCCTTTAAGAGGTCGCTTGTTTTAAATTAACTGATTGTTTAGAGTGTTCCTCTACGTGCCTGCTCCGCTTCAATCGACTCAAACAAAGCCTGGAAGTTTCCTTTTCCAAATGAATTGGCGCCCTTGCGTTGAATGATTTCAAAGAACAAAGTTGGACGATCTTCTACCGGTTTGGTGAAGATCTGCAGGAGATATCCGTCTTCATCGCGATCCACCATAATGCCAAGTGATTTTAGTTTTTGCAAATCTTCTTCAATGATTCCTACGCGGTCTTTTACGTTATCGTAATAGGTTCCGGGAACATACAGAAATTCAACACCTCGTTTGCGCATTTCGCTTACCGAATGAACAATGTCATTGGTGGCAATAGCGATGTGCTGACAGCCTGCTCCTTTGTAGAAATCGAGGTATTCTTCGATCTGTGATTTCTTTTTTCCTTCTGCAGGTTCGTTGATCGGAAATTTAATGCGACCGTTTCCGTTGGTCATCACTTTACTCATCAGCGCAGTGTATTCCGTTGAAATATCCTTATCGTCAAATGTGATAAGATTGGCAAAGCCCATGACTTCCTCATAGAACTTCGACCACTTATTCATTTCTCCGAGTTCAACGTTGCCCACCATGTGGTCGATGTACTTGAATCCTAAATCGGCAGGATTGTAGTCGCTTTCCCATTTTTGAAATCCAGGAAGAAATACGCCTTTGTAGTTTTTGCGCTCAACAAAAACGTGTACCGTGTCGCCATAGGTGTGAATTCCCGATTTGATGACAAATCCGTCTTTGTCTTCTTCCTTATGCGGCTCCATGTAAGGTTTTGCTCCGCGCTTAACGGTTTCGTTGAACGCTGAAGTGGCATCGTCTACCCAAAGTGCAATTACCTTTACTCCGTCTCCGTGCTTGCGGATGTGATGCGAGATTTCTGATTCCGGATCAAAGGGTGTGGTTAATATGAGTTTGATTTTTCCCTGTTGAATAACATACGAAGTGCGATCGCGTACTCCGGTTTCGAGTCCGGCATAGGCCAGCGACTGAAATCCGAATGCTGTTTTGTAATAATGCGCAGCCTGCTTTGCATTTCCAACGTACAATTCCACAAAATCTGTTCCGTTAATGGGAAGAAAGTCTTGTGCTTTTTCGAAAATTTTCTCTCCCGAATAGGAGTAATTCTGAACTTTGGTGAGGTCTTTTGTTTCCATAGGAGTAAGTTGAACAGTGAATGGTGAACAGTATGTGGTGAAAAGTGGACTTTTAGCTCAGTGAGTACTTTTCTGAAGCATCCAGCTTTTGTGGTAGTCTTTTACCTCAATGGCCAGCGCTTCTTCGGTAATTTTTACAGGATTAAACGGATCGATCATCACCGCTAATTCTCCGGTTTCTTTTTTGCCAATTGAACGCTCAATGGCACCGGGATGTGGACCATGGGGAATTCCTCCCGGATGCAGCGTAATTTGCCCTTTCTGAATATTGTTCCTGCTCATGAAATCTCCATCTACATAATAGAGCAACTCGTCGCTGTCAATGTTGCTGTGATGGTAGGGTGCAGGAATGGCATCGGGATGATAGTCGTATAAGCGGGGTACGAACGAACAGATCACAAAATTCCTTCCTTCAAATTGCTGGTGAATGGGTGGTGGCATATGAATGCGACCGGTAATCGGTTCGAAATTGAAAATGGAAAAGGCATAGGGAAAATTGTATCCATCCCATCCCACCACATCGAATGGATGCGTTCCGTAGATGTATGGATAGATCAATCCGCGTTTTTTGATCAGCACTTTAAATTCTCCTTCTTCATCGTGCGTTTCCAAGGCATAGGGTAGTTTGAAATCGCGCTCGCAAAAAGGGGAGTGCTCAAGGAACTGACCTTTGTCGTTCGAATAACGTTTTGGTGTTGTAATCGGTGAATGACTCTCCACAATCAGCAAACGGTTATCCTCTGTTTCAAATTTGATCTGATATACCGTTCCTCTGGGGACGATTACATAATCACCATATTCGAAATCCACACTGCCATACATGCTGCGTAAAACGCCACTTCCCTTGTGAATGAAGATCATCTCATCGGCATCGGCATTTTTGAAATAGTAGTCGCTCATCGATTTGCGCGGTGCAGCAAGACCAATGGTCATGTCGTCATTTACAAACAGTGTTTTGCGCGACTCCAGATAATCATCTGTCGGGGGTACATTAAATCCCTGATACGACCGTGCTCTTAAATTATCTTCAACCGCTATTTTCGGTCGTACCGACCAGGGTTCTCCTGCCTCTTTTACAATGGTTGGAGGATTAAGGTGATAAACCAATGAGGATACCCCTGAGAAACCTTCTGTTCCGAAGAGTTCTTCATGATACAATGATCCATCGGGTTTGCGAAATACAATATGACGCTTATGAGGGATCTTTCCGTGACGTTGATATACCGGCATAAAATAAGTTTTATGCAAGCTCGGAAAGTGGAAATGCAAAAAACATGACCGAAGTCAGATGCGATGATTCTGAACCCTGACCTCAATCAGGATTTTGGATTTTTGTGAAATAGGGAAAAACTGTTTTGAAACCGGGGGTATTCCTGATTTTACAAATCACCAAGAAAGCGTTTCAGAATAGTTGCTTTATGTTCTGTCTCTTTCCATTCCTCTACCGGTTCTGAATCTGCTGTTATACCTCCTCCAATAAAGAGATCAAGTTCGTTTTCCATGATTTGCATGCAACGCAAATTCACAAACAACTGCACTTCACCATCTGTTTTGCATTCACCCAAAAAACCACTGTATAAGGATCGGTCATGACTTTCATGCTGATCGATATAGGCTTGCGCTTCCTTCTGTGGCATTCCTCCAACTGCAGGTGTGGGATGTAAGGACTGAATGAGCTTTCCTATGGATGAAACGGTTTCGCGCTTAAATCTGAAGTCGGCACGGATATGCGCAAGATGTCCTGCAAGATGGGTATAGGGCGCTCCGTATTTGTAATCTGTAATTTGATTTTCTTCGAGTGTTTTCCGAATGGCTTTTGTAACAATAAATTGTTCTTCCTTTTCTTTTTTCTCCCAACGAATCGTTTTCGGATCACGAGCTTCATGCAATTGTGTACCTGCGAGCGACATTGTCAGGTACTGCGTTTTTTCAGTTCTTAAAAATCCTTCCGGACTAGCTCCTGCCCATGTACCAAAGCCCGGGTAATGTCCGATGTGTACAAAGGCCTCGGGATAATTTTCACAGAGTTGAATAAAGAAGAAAAAAGGATCAAAAACAGAGGGGATGGGAATTCGTTCTCTTCTGGAAAGTACCAGTTTTATAAACTGACCATCCTTAATTGCAGAGACAAATGATTCTGCAATTTTCAGGTACTCTTCTTTTGAACTTATACTTCTTGGTTTGGGAATTTCCCTTTGTACCGGAATCTTTTCACCTTTCAGTTCAGACAGAAACAATCCTTGTTCACCCGAAAAAGGAAAAACAATAAATCCGTTTTCTGTTGCAATTTCATCGTAACGAATCGGACGATAGCTTTGTGCCTCCACCAATTGAAAAACTTCTTCTTCTCCGGGAAAGCGATACAATACGAATGCTTTTCTTTTTGAAAACAATTCCTGAATTTTCTGATGCAGTGGAGGAGCCATGGATTATTTTTTGAGTGGAATTACTACTACGGTTAAACGACAAACAGCAATTAGATTTTGTTCATCATTTTTCACCTCGATATTCCAAACATGGGTAGTTCTTCCCGCATGTATTATCGTTGCCGTTGCATGCACGTAACCACTTTTAACACCTTTCAGATGATTGGCATTCACCTCAACTCCGGTAACCGCAAATTCTTTTGTGTCGATCAATAGTGTCGACCCCATGCTTCCTAAAGTCTCTGCGAGCACCGCCGTTGCGCCTCCGTGCAGAAGTCCTACAGGTTGATGGGTGCGGTGGTCGACTGGCATTTTTCCACTGATGGTGGTTGGACTAAGTGCAGTGTATTCGATGCCCAGAACCTCCATAATGGTATTCCGGTTCATCGCATTTAAATGTTCAAGGGGTACCTGTTTCAGCATCTGCGAATGTAGCTTTTCCTTTGCTTCAAACTTACTTGTATCGTGTTAAGCCTAAAGGGGGTTAAGAACAATTGGAAGAGTTAGTGCTCGACTGTTTTTACCTAAGTTGCGGTGTTTCCGATATTTATCCTTACCTTTGCACCAGTTCTTAAATTATTTTCTAAAGTTAAAGTCAGAATGACAGTATTTGCCCAATTGGGCCTGAAGGAAGAGATCGTAAAAGCCGTGTCCGACCTGGGTTTTGAGAACCCAACACTTATCCAGCAACAAGCAATCCCTTTACTTCTTGCCGAGCCTACCGACTTAGTCGGGCTCGCTCAAACCGGAACCGGTAAGACCGCCGCATTTGGTCTGCCGATGATCCACCACATTGATTTCAGTGACCGCACAACGCAGGCACTGGTCATATGTCCTACCCGTGAATTGTGTCTGCAGATCACCAAAGATCTTCAGAGCTATTCAAAGTATATTCCGCAAGCGAATGTTGTCGCTATTTATGGAGGTGCTTCTATCGATAATCAGGCCCGCGATATTCGTCGTGGTGCACAGATCGTAGTTGCAACACCCGGGCGACTAATGGACATGATTGATCGCCGCAAGGTTGATATTTCGTCCGTGCAGTTTGTTGTGCTCGACGAGGCGGATGAAATGTTGAACATGGGGTTCAAGGAAGATATTGATATCATCCTGAAAAGTGTGCCTTCTGATCGCAGCACCTGGCTGTTCTCTGCAACCATGCCACGTGAGGTTGCTTCGATCTCTAAAAACTACATGAAGAATCCTCAGGAAATTACCGTTGGAAAACAAAACTCTTCCAACGAGAATATCGAGCACCAGTATTTTATGATCCGTGAAAAAGATCGCTATTTCGCACTTAAACGTATTATCGATTTTTACCCTGAAGTTTTCGGAATCATTTTCTGTCGCACCAAACGCGAAACACAGGAAGTTTCAGATAAACTCATCAAGGACGGATACAACTGTGAAGCTATTCATGGCGACCTTTCACAAGGGCAGCGGGATAGTGTAATGAAGAAATTCCGTGAGCGTACCTTGCAATTGCTTTGTGCAACCGATGTGGCTGCTCGTGGTATTGATGTAAGTAATATTACACACGTCATCAATTACAATCTTCCTGACGATATTGAAAACTATACCCACCGCTCAGGTCGTACTGCGCGTGCAGGGAAATCCGGTTTTTCACTTGTGTTGGTAAATACCAAGGAACGTAACCGTGTGCGTGATATCGAACGTGTGATCAAGAAAGATTTCGTTCAGCGAATGATTCCTAATGGCCAGGAGATTTGCGAAAAACAACTTTTTGCACTCATTGAGCGCATGACAAAAGTTGAAGTAAACGAAAAAGGGATTGCTCCTTACCTCGATCGAATCAACGAATCATTGGCATCGCTTTCCAAAGAGGATATTATCAAACGTTTTGTGTCTGCTGAGTTTAATCGCTTTATTGATTATTACAAACATTCTGAAGACCTCAATGTAACATTGAAAAACGATCGAAATGATCGTGGAGAACGCCGTGAACGTGGTGATCGCAATGATATGCAGAGTCTGTTCTTCAATGTTGGAGATATGGATGGCGTAAATAAAGGAATGCTCGTTCGTTTGATTTGTGATAATGCAGGTATTGCAGGAAACCAAATTGGTCGTATCGATATTCGTCGCGAATTTACTTTTTGTGATGTTGATCCTTCTATCGCTAAGCAAATCATGGATGGATTGAATGGACTCGTGGTTGAAGAAACCGGTCGCAAATTGCGTGTTAACCTTGCTGATCGACCTTCTGGCGGCGGTGATGGTGGAAGAGACCGTAAAGGCGGAAGTGGCAAATCCTATGGCGGTGGTGGCGGACGTAAATCCTATGGTAGTGGCGAAAAGAAATTCTACGGTGGTGGTGAAAAGAAATCCTACGGTGGAGATAAAAAATCGTTCGGTGGACCAAACCGTAAAAAATCATTCAGCAAACGCGATTTTTAATTGCGTTGAAAAAATAGTATTGCCGGGTCTTTTTGATCCGGCTTTTTTTATTTTCCCCAATACGGCGATTGTACAGTAGAATAGTAGTTTTCCACTTCGCTCGAATAGTAGAAATTGTTTTGTTTAAGAACTTTATAATAATCAGATATAAAATTTGCGGTAGGAGAATCCACCCCCGACTTTATAAATTGCTCATAACTCATTCTGAATTCCGGATTAAAATGCAAAGTCCTTGCATCGAAAGCTCTGCTTTTTCCGGTTCCGGTCATATATAAACTCAAAAAAAAGTGATAGGTGGTTTTCGCCTCTTCCTTCAAAACAAAATTGGGATACTCATTCATAAAATCCTCCCAGAATAAAACTCTGCGTAATAACTCATCTACACTGATCTGCAATTGTTCTCCTTGCGTAGCAGTTTGTCGTGCTTCTTTTTCGAATTCTTCAAGGAAAAGAATCATGCCTGCAGATAAACAGGGCCGTAAACTCTCGAGGAGGTAGCCGGGACTAGCACTAAGGTAGGGTTCTCCCTCAACATAATTGACCAGGTATCCAAGACGGTTCAACTTGCGTTCATCTCCCGTACTGATCCTTCCGTCTTCACGAATCATAGTATCGAGAAAACCGGTTTGGTTAATGTCATGCGCCGCGCGAATTGCAAATGCTTTCAGAATAACAAGGTCTTTGTCGCAATGCAAAGGAGAATTCATGCTGGTGTTAATACGGTATTGTAGCACTGCTTGCGAAATTGCATCAGGTTTCTTTGTGTCGGTGATGGCTATGATTGTACTCAGGCCTTGAGGTACCGGCTTGTTTTCCTGGATTGGATGATTGGGAGAAGGTTCTTTTGGCGATTGTTCGGCCTGACAAGCGCAAATAAGGAAAAGCAGAATTAGTTTTCTCATTGACTGGAATCGTAAACCAAAATGGTATCGCGCAATCTTGAATAGGAAATTACTTCTACACCACCGCCTTTACTAAGTGAAAACTCGAAACACCATGCAGTGCTGTCGTTTTCAATTTCTTTCCAAAGTTCTTTGTCTCCGGTAATGCCGGATTTAATGGGATCATTTAAAGTATAAGGTGGATTGGAAAAACCGTTTTCAGCAAAAAATGTACTCATACGCTCTCTGGTCATTTTCATTTGCTGATCTTCTGTCTTTATTTTTTCCGGTTCAATAATGGATAATAAAGTTCTGCCGTCACTATGTCGGACAAAAAGCGTATCTCCTGCTTTGTTTATGATGGAAAAACAGACTTTGGCTTTTAAATAATTTTCACCACGAATTGTAATTACAAAATCATCTTTCTCTTTAGTGGACGAAAAATACCGTTGAATTGCTACCGTGTTTTGGATCTGTTGGGGCAGTGGAGTAATGACCTC
>JBKBUQ010000145.1:0-7297 GCA_046289975.1 Flavobacteriales bacterium
TCAGATGTAAATAACTGTTCAGTTACAAGTTGTTTAACAGTAACGCAGCCACAGCCTCTGCAGGCATTTGGTGATTTCGATGTGACCATCTGTTACGGAGACTCGACTCAATTGTGGGCAGCAGGTGCAGGAGGTGTGCAGCCTTACACTTACAACTGGCAATCACCAGGATTTAATGGAAGTGGCCCAATAATGGTAAATCCTCTTTCTACAACAACCTATTGTTTCACAGTTACCGATGACAGAGGTTGCGTAACTCCACCTGAGTGTATTACAATTATTGTGAACCCTCCTTTGGAAGTTGATCTCACACCGTCACAAACTATTTGTAGTGGTGCTCCAACAACACTCAATGCACAAGCAACAGGTGGAAATGGTGGTCCGTACAATTTCGTGTGGACAGACGAGTTCGGTACTTCGTATACACCCACCCAATTCGGGAATAACTCATCGATTACGGTGAACCCAACTGTACCAACATGGTATTATGTTGTACTCGACGATGGATGTTCAATCCCTTATATTGATTCTGTTCTTCTTTCAATCAATCCATTGCCTATTGCGTTCCTAAATGCAGTAGATACAGCAGGATGTTCTCCATTTACTGCTCAGTTTATTCTGAATACAGATATTGGAACTGATTTCTCGTATGATTTCGATTGTGATGGAGTTGCTGATTATGTTGGAAATGTTGCGAACGCTACCTACACTTATACAACTCCGGGAAGCTATGATGTTTGTGTAGTTGTTACATCGGCAGCAGGTTGTACTACAGCGATCTCTCAAACCCAAATGATCGATGTGTTTCCTGTTCCTGAGGCTGATTTCCTCACAACGCCAACAAGTACTTCAATCCTGAGTCCGTCTATTGCAATGACAGACCAATCACAAGGTTCGCCAGTGTTGTATAGCTGGGATTTTGGTGATGGAAATACAATTACCGGATTGCCCGGTGGTATTGTGCCTGATAATACCCACGGCGGAAATACAATTGGTACAATTGTCGATCCGATACACATGTACACCGATACCGGTTATTTCGATATTACGCTTACCATAACCAACCAATATGGTTGTATCGATCAGGCGACTTACCAGGTATACATTGAAGGCGACTACATTATTTTCATGCCAAATACCTTTACACCAAATGGCGATGGTAAAAACGATGTATTTATCCCTGTTGGAGTAATGTTCGGTGCTGAAGGTTATGAATTGATGATTTTCAACCGTTGGGGTGAATTATTATTCGAATCCAGGAATGCTGATACAGGATGGGATGGCACTCATCAGGGAGTCCTTTGTAAGCAGGATGTTTATGTCTGGAAAGTGAAGGCTGTTGACCACAATGGAATTACTCATGATTATATTGGTCACATCACATTACTTAGATGATTAACTAATTGAAAAACAGATTGATAATAGTAAAAGGGGGCAGGATTTTGACCCCTTTTGCTATTTAGTTTTAGGTCAATAAATTAAATACAAGCAACGGTTTTGTTAAATTGGCGTCTTAGTTACAGTCAATTGATAATTAACAAAAAGGTAAAGTAACTTATTTAATTTTTAAAATCATGTTCAATTGCTTTGGTAGGATAATTTACTTATTCCTTTTGTTTATTGGCCTTTTTGTTAATTCCGGAATTGTTAAGAGTCAGGCAACATGTGCAACAGCGGACCCCTTTTGTACTTCATCCGGGGTAAGTTTCCCGGCATCTCAAAATACAACTGCACCTGCAGGTCCTAATTATGGTTGTTTGCTTACACAACCGAATCCCGCATGGTATTATTTAAACATTGCTACTTCAGGAAACATAATGATAAACTTGTCGAATTCTGCCAATGTAGATATCGATTTTATTATTTGGGGGCCATTTGCGTCTCAGGCCTCTATGTGTACCAGTATTTTTAATGGTTCCGCCGGCTCTGGTGTTGACTGTAGTTACTCTACTGCAGCCAATGAGCAAGTGGATATTCCAAATGCTGTGGCAGGTCAGTGGTATATGCTGCTAATTACGAACTTTTCTAACCAACCAACTAACATTACTGCAACTGCTGGCAATGCAGCTGGAGTAGACGGTACAACCAACTGTGCTATTCTTTGCGACATGACAGGATTAACCGCGAATCCTGGCGCATGTGTTGCTGGACCAAATACTTTTACCCTAACCGGAACAATATCAGTCCAAAATCCACCGACTACCGGAACACTAACAATTACAAATTCATGCGGAGGAAGTCAAACTTTAAATCCCCCTTTTGCAACTAGTATTAATTACTCCATTCCAAACATACCCGCAAATGGTGCGAATTGTTCGGTTACTGCAACTTTTAGTGCTGATCCAACCTGTACCCTTACGCAAAACTTCACAGCACCGTCATGTGCTACACCATGTGCATTTTCAGCCATCAACATCAATATAGGAGCTTGTGTTGCTGCTACTAACACCTATACCGCTTCAGGTAGTGTTTCGTTTACCAATGCACCTGCCAGCGGAACACTAACGATTACAAGTAGCTGCGGTGGATCGCAAACATTTAATGCACCATTCACATCGCCTACAAATTTCTCACTTGCAGGTATCAATGCCGATGGCACTCCAAATTGTTCGATTACCGCGACTTTTTCTGCTGCTCCTGCATGTACCATAACAAGTCCAATATTTACGGAACCAACGTGTCCTTGCAATATGGATTACATGGATGTAAACATTGGAGTTTGTGACCCTGTAACCAATACCTATCCCATTTCAGGTACGCTTCAATTCACTAGTCCACCATCCACCGGTCAATTGATAATTTCTACCTGCGAAGGATTGCAACAAGTATTCAACGCACCTTTTATTTCTCCCATCAATTATTCTATTCCAGGAGGAACTCCCGGTCTAGCAACCTGTGCAGTTACTGCAACGTTTACTGCTAATCCCGGTTGTACTCAAACAATCAATTTTACGCCGCAACCAAACTGTTTGTGCCCCGCAGAAGCAGGAACATTCACAGGAACAATTACAGGAAATTCAACCAACAATTATGTTCTCTGTTTCGGAGATCAAATCAATATCACTTCCAATAACAATTTCACTTACCCGAATAATGTCAATGACCCAACAATACCCTACAATCCCGGTATATGGTACATGATTTATTCTTGCCCTCCTACAATCACATCAGGTGATATTACTACCGACCCCTGCCTGGAAGGGGTTATTGAACAGTCAGCAACTTTTTCTGATATCAATGATCTGTTTATTATTAATGCTTTTCCTCCCGGAACATTTACCAATAACATCATTTATGTAGTTCCCATAACTATGTATGACGTTACAAACGGTTATTATAGTGTTACCAATTACGGTGGATATTGTTACGATCTTGGGCAGCTTTTTGCTATTCAGTATCTCCCTCAAATTACTGCTACCGGAGTTGAAAACTGTGCAGCTGGTTCTGTTACGGTTACAGTAAATGGAGGATTGCCTGCATTGAACGGAAGTCAATTTACCGCAACAAACGTTACTCCTGCAAATGCCACTTTGGTAAATACTACTGCAAATAATGGGGGTACAATTGTATTCGATGGCTTGACAAATGGTCAGATGTATTCTGTTACAATTCAGGATGAAAATGGCTGTCCTATTACGTATTCCGGTGGCCCATTTGTTGGTCCTGCATCCTCTTCAATTACACCTGCCGGTCCATTTTGCAGCACTGATCCTGCTGTTGCTTTAACAGGAAATCCTGCAGGCGGTACCTGGTCTGGAACCGGAATTACGAATGCGGCAATCGGAATTTTTGACCCATCTATTGCAGGAATTGGAACGCATACTATAACATACACTCCAACCGGATGTGTAAATCCTTCTACAACCTCAATCGTTGTCAGCCAGAATTTCGATGCAACAATTACACCCGTTGGTCCATTTTGTGCATCGAATCCACCAATAATTCTAACAGCTGTTTCTTCCGGTGGCACATGGAGTGGGCCCGGTATTACCAATGCCGTAACAGGACAATTTTCACCTGCAATTGCTGGTCCGGGAAATCATGTAATCACTTACACAGTTGGTACCGGAAGCTGTGCCGATACTGAAACAACCACCATTCAAATTATTGCAGATGCGGATGCAACAGTAACACCTGCAGGACCATTCTGTATCGTGGATGCACCAGTAAATCTTGTAGCTGCTCAGCCGGGTGGTAGTTGGACAGGTACCGGAATTACCAATGCAACAAACGGAACGTTCGATCCTTCTGTTGCAGGCGCAGGATCACATACAATTACTTATATAATTAGTGGTGCATGTGGTGATGTTGGTACTAGTACAATTGTAGTAATCAACCAGGCAAACTCTGCAATTACACCAGCAGGTCCGTTTTGTATCGATGCCAACCAGATAAACCTTACAGCTGCAACCGCGGGAGGAACATGGTCCGGTTCCGGAATTACAGACGCAATAACAGGGACATTTAACCCTTCTGTTGCCGGTGTCGGAACACATACCATTACCTATACAATCGGTGGAGCCTGTGGAACAAGCAGCACAACAACTATTATTGTTAACCCTTTGCCAGTTGTTTCATTTGTAGTGGATAATGCGAGTGGCTGCTCTCCTTTAACAGCAACGCTTACCAACACTACTGTGCCGGCCGGGTCTTCTTGTCAGTGGTTGATCAATGGTATTCCCGCTTCAAATTCTTGCGCATCCTATACCAATACATTTACAGTTCCCGGTTGTTACGATGTTGCTTTGGTAACCACAGATAACAATGGATGCACTGCCTCACTTACTTCAACGAATTTTGTTTGTGTTTATGCAAATCCAATTGCCGATTTTAACTTTACGCCAACAAATGCTACCGTTTTGAGTCCGGTTGTTCAATTCAATAACCAGTCGCAGGGTGCAACAATGTATTTGTGGGATTTTGCCGGATTAGCAACCTCGGTTCAAACAAATCCATCTTTTTCATTTCCTGATAATGATCCCGCGAATTATGTTGTTTGCCTTACCGCTTCAACAACAGGGGGTTGTGTAGATTCCGTTTGTAAAGTGGTGCAGATCTATGATGAGTTCATCGTTTACGTCCCCAACGCATTTACTCCTGATCTTAACCATGATGCAATAAATACGGTTTTCATGCCAATTGTTTCCGGTCATGATCCGAATGCTTATGAATTCATGATCTTCGACCGTTGGGGAGAATTAATTTTCTACTCACAAAATGCCGGAGTTGGTTGGGATGGAACTTACAAAGGACAAATGTGTAAGCAAGATGTATATGTTTGGAAATTAAAGGTTAAAAAGCAATTTAATGGCGAAAAGAAGGAATTCTATGGCCATGTTACACTTCTAAAATAAAATAGTACACATAGAATCCAAAAATAGAATAGGTGTCGGTTATGACACCTATTTTATTTTAAGCAACTTTAGACAATTATTTACGTCTATAGGTTGCATATGCAAAATAAACTACCTGCCAGCATGAAAGTTTTTTTCCGCCATATCGGCTTGATTTTTCTTTTAATTATATCTGCTAAATCAGCGATTTCTCAAGTCGATGTTATCATGTCACCTGCCGTAAATGGACAAACATTTAACACTTGTTCAGGCACATTGTATGCCTCTGGAGGTGTTTCAGGGATTGGATATCAGAATGGCGAGAATGTTACAGTGATTATTTGTCCGGATACTCCCGGCGATGTAATTACGCTTGATTTTATTGTTTTCAATCTTTCCAATCAGAATACGGCTACTCCTCCTGCGAATAATGCAGATAACTTTTATGTATACGACGGAAACTCTACTGCCGCCCCTTCAATGGGAACTTATGGTGGAACCCAGTTGCAAGGATTAATTGTAACCTGTACTTCTTTTAATACTTCCGGTTGTTTAACGCTGGTGTTCAATTCAAACAGTGCAGGAACAGGTAATTTTGCAGCTACAATTACTTGTTCTACGCCTTGTCAACGCCCTATTGCTGTATTGTCCGCACCTACCGTAGACTCAATGGGGATCTGTCAGGGTGATCAGGTTACCTTTAACGGAACCCCTTCGTTTGCTGCTCCGGGATTTAATATCGTTCAGTACAAGTGGAATTTCGACGATGGAACTATCGATTCTACTTCAGGCCCAATTGTAACACACACTTTCAATAATGCAGGTGAATACAGAGTTGACCTCTTCCTTTTGGATGATAACGGTTGTGCTGCAACAAATCGCGTTACCGTAAAAGTGCTTGTTGGAACTACCCCCACATTTACAGGAACCACTCCTAACCAGACTATTTGCCTCGGAGAATCCGTTTGTCTAAACGGAGTAGTTAATGCGACTACGTTTACCGGCTTGCCCTATAATAATCTTGGTGGTCCAACTTACCTGCCTGATAACGTTGGTCAATGTTTTGAGTCAACAATAGATTTCAACGTTTTCAATCCGGGCCAGACACTCAATAATATCAATGATTTGTTTTCCATTTGTGTAAACATGGAACACTCCTATATCGGAGATTTAGTTGCTTCCATTTATTGTCCTAATGGAACACAGGTGGTGTTGTATCAGCAAGGTGGTGGTTGGAATTCATTGGGTGAACCTATCGACGTAAGTGGTCCGAACGACCCTCCGGGAGTAGGTTACGACTATTGTTGGGCACCGAATGCTCCTCTTGGAACCTGGGCTCAGTGTGGAAACGCAGGGGCAACTCCAAACTTAATTACACTACCAAATGGAGTTCCAACATTGGCGCCGGGAACATATAGCTCGCTTAATCCACTTTCTGGTTTAGTCGGCTGTCCCCTGAATGGAGTTTGGACACTCGAGTTTTGCGACCTTTGGGGTGCAGATGACGGTTGGGTTTTTGACTGGTCTATAAATTTTAATCCTGCTTTGTTTCCTGAAATCACAGAATTCACCCCCGTTTACGGTCAAAATTGTGACTCAACCTTCTGGCAGGCAGATAACGCACAAAGCCAAGCCATCATTACATCAACCAGTGGCAACTGTAATCAGATCTGTTTAACACCCTCTGCGCAGGGTACCTATTCTTACACTTACCATGCAACAGATAATTTTGGGTGTTCGTATGATACAACAATTACAGTTACAGTAACTCCGCCTATTTTTCCTGAGGCAGGACCAAATTTGGTGGCTTGTCCGAATGTACCTATTCAGCTTAATGCATCCGTGCCCAATACCGGTACAACCTGTAACTGGACATTTCAGTTTTTTGATTCCTGGGGTGATGGTTGGAATGGTGCAAGCATGACAGTAACGATTAATGGTGTTCCCACAAATTACACTATGGC
>JBKBUQ010000146.1:0-7273 GCA_046289975.1 Flavobacteriales bacterium
CGAACCCCTACCAAGAGTTCCGGAAACTCTCGTTCTATCCATTAAACTACGGAGCCAAAATGGAGTGCGAAGATACAAAATGAAATTCAGATGGATTGGGAATCGAATGCCGACGCTTCGGTCGGCATCCAGACCTGAGCGTCTGGACCCCTACCAAGAGTTCCGGAAACTCTCATTTTATCGAGAAAACGTATTCACTCAAGAGGGCGAAATGAAACTATTAGCGGTCTGAAAGAGTTCACTGGTATTATCAAAATCATTTCATTACCTTAGGGCTTAAATATCAATATGCTATGATCAGAATTATGTCAACGCTTTGCCTTGTATTGGCTTCAGTAACTATTCTATTTGCCCAATCAGATTCGGAATTGCTTTCAAAGGCAAAAAAGCTTCAGGATGAACGGAGTCATGAAGATGCCTTAAAAGTGTATAAACAAATCTATTCGAAAGATAGTAGCAATGTTGAGGTCGTGTCGAACCTGAGTTTGTGTTTTAGCCGATCGGGTGCGCTGATGACAGCCAATTCTGCAGATCAAAAGAAGTATTATGCAGAAGCAAAACGTCTGGCAAAAAAATCGATTACAATCAATACACAGAATGCTAATTCTCATTTGGCAATGGCTGTAGCGTTGGCCAGAGAAAATGAAAATGCATCCTCAAAAACAAAAATTTCCAATGCTAAAGAAATCCGCAGCGAATGTGATTTGGTGTTCAA
Source organism: Flavobacteriales bacterium (assembly GCA_046289975.1). Taxonomy (GTDB): domain Bacteria; phylum Bacteroidota; class Bacteroidia; order Flavobacteriales_D; family UBA2798; genus UBA2798. Next base: position 716 of record JBKBUQ010000146.1, read on the forward strand.
ATATGATCCGGACAATGCAACCGCTTTTCACATTATGGGGCGTTGGCACCGGACATTTGCAGGCTTGAATGGCTTCGAGAAAACAATGATCAACACCCTATATGGTGGAGTTCCAAAAGGAGGCGCCTATGCAGATGCGCTTGAGATGTTTAGTAAGGCCATTAAAATCGAACCCTCACTTTCAATGCATGTATATGAACTTGCGGTGACCTATTATGAAATGGGTCAAAAAGAGAATGCAAAAAAGTTTGCAAACAAGGTTATGGATTATCCGGTAAAATCAAAGGATGATGAGAAGACCCGAAAGGAATGCGAAAAACTTCTTGCTAAATTGAAATAATTAAGGTTTGATAGTGTCTTCCTGAGAAGAATTTTCGTTGTTGTCCTGACCATTAATTCCTGCATCAATTGCATCAAGCACCCCCGGGTCAATAGCAATTTCAGCAGCAGTTTCTTCATCCTGTTTGGTGATTTCAGCCGGCTGTTTCATCCAAATTACAAGCGGAATTGCAATTGCTGCAATAGCAACTAAAACAATGAGAATTCTCTTTTTGGTTTTCTTATTCATGACCATGGGTTATTTCGGATTAACAAGATAGTGAATTTCAGAAAATTTCGGTTTTGCCTTTCCTTTTGATTTTTTTGAATTACCATAATACAGGACTACCTTTGTCCTGAATGAACACCGAATTGCCAATAACCGCCTGGTTACCCACCACCAAAAAAGAAGCCGAATCCCGTGGATGGGATGATCTGGATGTTGTGATCATTTCCGGTGATGCATATGTCGATCATCCAGCATTTGGAACCGCTGTAATTGGTCGTATAATCGAAAGTTGTGGACTTAAGGTTGGAATAGTTGCTCAACCAAATTGGCAGGACGATTTACGCGATTTTAAAAAGTTTGGACAGCCACGCTTGTTTTTTGGTGTAACATCCGGATGCATGGATTCCATGGTGAATCATTATACCGCTAACAGAAGAAAACGATCCACAGATGCTTATACTCCCGGAGGACAGGCTGGTTTTCGTCCTGATTATGCTGTAAATGTATACACTCAAATTCTAAAAAAACTATATCCCGATACTCCGGTTTTAATAGGAGGTATTGAAGCTTCCTTACGAAGGGTTACGCACTACGACTACTGGGCTGATAAACTATTTCCAAATATTCTGGAAAGCAGTGGTGCCGATCTTTTGGTTTACGGAATGGGTGAACAGCCTTTGCGTGAAATCATTTCCTTATTGCAAAAAGGAGTGCCCTTCCACCAACTAACTATGGTAAAGCAAACTGCATATCAAAGAAAAATCGAAGAGGGTATTCCAAAAAACAAAGCATGGAAGGACCTAAAGTTGCATTCGCACCAGGATTGCCTCAAAGATAAAAGGACGTATGCTTCCAACTTTAAACATGTAGAGCAGGAGTCAAACAAGGTCAGGGCAAAACGAATTTTACAAGAAGTTAACGGGAAAAATTTGATCATAAATCCTCCGTTTGAAACAATGACGGAAAAGGAAATGGATCAATCCTTTGATCTACCCTATACTCGTTATCCTCATCCCAAATACAAAAAGCGCGGAGATATTCCTGCTTGGGAGATGATTCGGTTTTCTGTTAATATGCATCGCGGATGTTTTGGCGGCTGTAGCTTCTGTACCATATCCGCGCATCAGGGGAAATTCATCGCAAGTCGTTCCGAAGAATCCATTTTAAAAGAAGTTGAAAAGGTTACAAATATGCCCGAATTCAAGGGGTATATTTCAGATTTGGGCGGCCCCTCAGCTAATATGTATAAGATGAAGGGCAAGGTTCAGGAGATATGTGATAAATGCGTTTCTCCCAGCTGTATTCATCCGGTAATTTGTAGCAATCTTGAAACATCGCATCAGCCAATGATCGATATTTTGAAAAAAGTTGATGCAAATCCGAAAGTGAAAAAGGCATTTGTCGGAAGTGGAATTCGTTACGATTTACTCGTTCGATCATATAATAAAAATGGCGACGACTCTATCGATCGCTATATGGAACAGGTTCTTCGCAGGCATGTGTCCGGCAGATTAAAAGTTGCGCCTGAACATACTGCTGATGATACGCTGCGAATAATGCGTAAACCATCTTTTAAACACTTCAAAGAATTCAAGAAGAAATTCGATGAAATCGACCTAAAATTCAATCTTAAACAACAATTGATTCCGTATTTCATTTCCAGTCACCCGGGTACCAATACAGAAGACATGGCGAACCTTGCTGCTGAAACCAAAGAACTTGGTTTTCATTTGGAACAAGTGCAGGATTTCACACCTACTCCTATGACAGTAGCAACAGAAATTTATTATTCAGGATATCATCCTTACACATTACAACCTGTTCACACACCAAAATCTGAAAATGAAAAACGTGAGCAGCATAAATTTTTCTTCTGGTATCAAAAAGAAAACCGCGACTGGATCAGAGAAAAATTAAAGGCCATCAAACGTCCTGACTTGTCCTTTAGACTATTGGGAGAACCACAGGAAAAAAGAGACAAAAATGTTCCGAAGTGGTTGGAACAAAAAAGAACTGAACGTGGAAATGGCCGAAGAAAAAAACGTTAGGTAATTTTGGAAGTAAACAAAAAAAGGGGCAACACAAGTTGCCCCTTTAATATTTCCATGAAATTGATTTACATCATTCCACCCATTCCGCCCATACCCGGCATGCCTCCGCCCATTGGCATAGCAGGTGCTTCTTCTTCGTTTTCAGAAACAACGCAATCTGTTGTTAAAATCATTCCCGCAATAGAAGCTGCATTTTCCAAAGCAATGCGACTTACTTTTGTTGGATCGATTACGCCTGCAGCATACAAGGCTTCGTAGATTTCTGTTCTAGCGTTAAAACCAAAATCATCTTTACCTTCTTTAACCTTGTTTACAACAACCGATCCTTCACCACCGGTGTTGGATACAATTGTACGAAGTGGCTCTTCAAGTGCGCGACGGATAATTGCAACTCCGGTATTCTGGTCTTCGTTATCACCTTGTACCTTGTCCAACGCGGTTAAGCAACGAACGTAAGCAACTCCACCTCCAGGAACAATACCTTCTTCAACTGCTGCACGTGTTGCTGCCAGTGCATCTTCAACACGATCTTTTTTCTCTTTCATTTCAATTTCAGTAGCCGCACCTACATAAAGTACTGCAACTCCTCCTGCAAGCTTAGCAAGACGTTCCTGAAGCTTCTCTTTATCGTAATCGCTACTGGTTTGTTCAATTTGTGCTTTGATCTGGCCAATGCGCGACTGAATCGCTTGTTTTTCGCCCTGGCCATTCACGATGGTCGTGTTGTCTTTGTCGATCACAATTTTCTCTGCAGAGCCCAGGTGACTGAGGTCTGCATTTTCCAGTTTGTAACCCTGTTCTTCAGAAATCAGTGTTCCGTTGGTTAGAATTGCGATATCCTCAAGCATGGCTTTGCGTCGATCACCAAATCCAGGTGCCTTAACGGCAGCGATTTTAAGCGCTCCCCGAAGCTTATTTACAACCAGGGTTTGAATGGCCTCGCCATCAACATCCTCGGCAATGATCAACATCGGACGACCGGTTTGTAAGCTCTTCTCCAAAACCGGGAGAAGCTCTTTCATGGTCGAAACTTTTTTGTCAGTTATTAATATGTAAGGCTGTTCCAGAACTACTTCCATGTTTTCAGGATCAGTAATGAAATACGGGGAAAGGTAGCCGCGGTCAAACTGCATTCCTTCAACGATATCCACCGTAGTATCTGTACCCTTAGCTTCTTCAACGGTAATTACGCCTTCTGTGGTCACTTTCGCCATTGCGTCGGCAATTAGTTTTCCAATTGCACTATCATTATTGGCCGAAATAGTAGCCACTTGTTCAATCTTGCTGTTATCCGCTCCAACCTCTTTTGATATTTTTTTCAATTCAGCAACAACAGCAATAACGGCCTTATCAATACCGCGTTTTAAATCCATTGGATTTGCTCCTGCAGCAACATTTTTAAGTCCACCGGTAACAATGGCTTGTGCCAATACCGTTGCAGTGGTTGTTCCGTCACCTGCGCTGTCTGCAGTTTTGGAGGCTACTTCGCGCAATAACTGTGCGCCCATGTTTTCCACCTTATCGGATAATTCAACCTCTTTCGCAACGGTTACACCGTCTTTCGTAACATGTGGGGCACCAAATTTTTTGTCGATCACCACATTTCTTCCTTTCGGACCAAGCGTAACTTTAACCGCATCTGCCAAAGCATCAACTCCACGCTTTAATTTTTCACGTGCTTCTGCACTAAATGAAATATTCTTGCTTGCCATATTCTTCTATTTATAAGTTATTCAAAGAACAGCGTAGATATCGCTCTCCTTCATGATTAAATAATCTTTTCCGTCAATACTGACTTCAGTACCCGAATACTTTCCGTATAGCACCTTGTCGCCAGATTTTACTGTCATTGGTTCATCCTTCTTGCCCGCACCAACAGCTACAATTGTTCCTCGCTGTGGCTTTTCTTTCGCTGTATCGGGAATAATAATACCGGAAGCTGTTTTCGTTTCTGCTGCATCAGGTTCAATTAGTACCCGGTCTGCAATGGGTTTTACATTTAATGCCATAGTTTAGTTTTTGTTTGGTGATGATCACATAAATCATTCCACCGGATGGTTTTGGGATAAATTGTCAGAGTAGAAAATAAAAATGTCAGTGCGAAAGACACACTGACATCAAATTTCATTATAAAATTATTTACTGATTAGGTGGGGTAGGACCAAAATTGGTTGGAATGTTTCCACTAACGGGAACCTGTGTTTCCAAAGTATCATCCTGGGTTTGTCCGCCACCACCTGACATAAGGGGAGCGCTGAATAAACATAAAACGACAAGACCAATTGCAAGATACCATGTCCATTTTTCTACAACATCAGTCTGCTGCTTAACACCAAGAATCTGACCTGCTCCGGTAATTCCGGAATTGATTCCTCCCCCCTTAGGGTTTTGAATTAGAACGATTGCAACAAGCAGTACGCAAATGATGATTAATAGGATGACAAAAAAAGTAGACATATTTTTTTATTTGTTTTTCGAATTCTTTAATGCTTCAAGCTCTTTAATGCGGGACGCAAAGAAAGAGGATTTTCCCGGATTTTTCAAACTCAATTTTTCATAAACCCGTATCGCCTTGGCGTAATACCCCTGTTTCTCATAGATACCTGCAAGTGTCTCGGACACAAAGTCTTCATTATCAGCTATTGATAGCTTGGCAACATTGCCCGGAGTATAAAATTCAGCTTTCTGAGGAGTGATTTTCGGGTCCTTTTTCAGGAATTGATCAACCAGATCTTCAACCGGCTGATCCGACTTGGCCGGACGGAAATGGTCGGGCTCTCTTTCAGGAGCAGGCTCTTCAGCCTTTGGAACCAACCAATTGAGAAAGGAATGTGGTTTTTCCCAATTGAAGGAATCCGCTGACCTTGGCTTTTCTTTTCTGGGGAAGTCCGTTTCCGGAATAGGATTCTTAACATCCAGTTCCGGCATTTTTTCAAGATCTCCCATTACATCAATTTGAATCGATGCATTTACTGCCTGCCAGAGGAATTCTTTTTCCAATTCAGAAAACTTTTCTGCAACGGGCTCATCAACGATCGATTTTTCTTTGATTTCAACTGCAGAATCAGGATCGAGAACATCCGGGGAAGTAACCACTTCAATTATTTCTTTAGTGGTTTGTTCTTCATTAGCTTTCTTAGGCAATATTTCAGTTGAAGCATCAGACGGCACAAAATCTTTTATTTTTCGCTCAATCAGATCCTCTAGAATGTCTTTTGTAACAAGCACCATTGCCTGATCCTTATCAACGCCTTCCAATTCTGCATAAGGATTGCTGCTGATAGGAATGATGGTTGCGGATTTTTTATCAGGGTATTGCTGCAATTCAGTTTGCTCTTCCGCAATCGGCAATTCGGGGGCATTGTTTTCCTCAATACGCAATTCCTCTTCAATGACTTTATCTAATTTCTCCAATTTCTCAAGGATCCCTTGCTGAATAATGAAATGATAAAGAACACTTCTGTCGGAAGTAATTGCAGAAGTGCGTTTTAGATGATCGAGATAGGCAATGCTTTTGGTGTTGTGAAGCCCTTTTGACAGCAACATTTGTACAGGTTGACACCAAGGGAAACGTTCACTTAATTCCGATAATAGCTTAACATCATCTTGCGCAATTGTTGCAGGATGTTGGATGAGCTGATATAGCGTTCGTGAATTCATGAATTTACCAGTTTCCGAATGAGCGATCGTAAATATCCTGTACCAATTGTTTGTTGATTTCCCCAATCAATGATTCTTCATTCGAGGCAATATCGGTAGTGCTCGGGAAATCCACAAAACGACTAAAATTCTGCTCAAAGTTTTTCTTGTCATCAAATGAATTAATGTATCTCACATTAACTGATAAAGTCAATCTGTTTAGTGCAGCTGCGTCATTACCCTGAAGGGCTACCGGACGAACATCATATCCGGTAATTGCACCTTCAAATCGTATATCGCCATTGTCTTTTACCAGATTGA
>JBKBUQ010000147.1:0-7215 GCA_046289975.1 Flavobacteriales bacterium
GTCAAAAGGAGCGATGTGGTGGGAGATATCCACGATCCTGCAGTCGGGCAGTCGGCTGAGAATAGCACCCTTCACCGCGGCCACGTAGAAATCGCGGTCGCCCATATCGGAGGTGAGGGTGATGATGGCCATTCGGGAAATTGCTATTTTTGAAAACAAAAGTAATCCAAAAAAACAGCAAGCCCACTTTTTGTGTGCTGTGATCTAAATCCAATTCAATTGAAAGAAAAAGTTTTTGAGATCAATGCAATCAATCCTGTCGAATTATTCGGGGTAAATGATGCCAAACTTGATCTCATCCGCAAGCATTATCCAAAACTCAAACTCGTTGCCCGTGGCACCACGCTCAAGGCAATTGGCGATCAGGATAACCTGGAAACGTTTGAGAAGAAACTGGAGATCCTCATTGAGCACTACAACAAATACCATCGCCTCACCGAAAGTAATATCGAACAGCTCCTGCTCGATGATTCTTCTGATATGGTAAAACCTACAGGTGGCGATGAGGTGTTGGTCTATGGCAATTCCGGATTGCAGATCAAGGCGCGTACTCCCAATCAGCGTAAACTGGTGGAGAAAATGGCGGAACACGATATGGTGTTTGCGATTGGTCCCGCAGGTACAGGTAAAACCTACACTGCAGTAGCGCTTGCTGTGCGTGCACTCAAGAACAAGGAGGTGCGAAGAATCATTCTTACTCGTCCTGCTGTTGAGGCCGGTGAGAATCTGGGTTTCCTCCCGGGTGATCTCAAGGAAAAACTCGATCCTTATCTGCAACCGCTCTACGATGCATTGCGCGAAATGCTGCCACCCGAAAAATTACGCGAATATCTCGAACAGGGAACCATTCAGATCGCTCCACTGGCTTTTATGCGTGGAAGAACACTCGATAAGGCTTTCGTTATTCTGGATGAAGCGCAAAACGCTACCGAAGCACAAATGAAAATGTTCCTCACCCGTATGGGAATGAGCGCGAAGTTTGTCATTACCGGCGACGTCACACAGGTCGATCTTCCGCGTCATCAGCCTTCCGGGTTGATTCGCGCTATTCGTGTATTGCAGGATATTGAAACCATCGGATTTGTGTTTCTCGATGGTCGCGATGTGATTCGCCATAAACTGGTGAAATACATCATCGATGCATTTGAGAAAAAAGGAAAAACAGCAGAAGAAGCAGAAAATCCTCCTAAGGGACGCATCGGCGGACAAGGGGAAAAAGAAGAGCAAGTAGATGCTGTAAAAACAAAAAAAACGACATCACGAACTCCCATTCGTAAATCAGCACGAAAATAATGGCAACAACTATGAACGCACTTACCGCTACAGGTTTTATGTTCCCCGGACAAAAAAGTTTCTACAAAGGAAAAGTCCGCGATGTGTACAATATCAACGATCAGTTCCTGGTAATGGTGGTGAGCGACCGCATTTCTGCTTTTGACGTGGTTTTGCCCAAGGGAATTCCTTACAAAGGACAAGTCCTCAATCAGCTAGCCGGACATTTTTTATCCGCCACTTCAGATATCGTTCCCAATTGGGTGATCGCACAACCGGATCCGAATGTAACGATCGGACATTTATGCGAACCCTTTAAAGTGGAGATGGTTATACGCGGTTATCTAGCAGGACATGCAGCACGCGAATACAAAGCAGGAAAACGCATTTTGTGCGGGGTGAAATTGCCGGAAGGAATAAAGGAAAACGACAAACTGCCCGAGCCCATCATTACACCAACCACCAAAGCCAGCGAAGGACACGATGAAGATATTTCGCGCGAGGAGATCATTGCCAAGGGAATTGTGAGCGAAGAAGATTATGTGCAACTCGAAAAATACACCCGTGCCGTTTATCAGCGTGGGGTGGAAATGGCTGCTGAAAAAGGATTGATACTGGTCGATACCAAATACGAATTCGGAAAGAAGGATGGAAAGATCTACCTGATCGATGAAATTCATACTCCCGATTCATCGCGTTATTTTTATATGGAAGGCTACGAAGATCGCCAGGCCAAAGGAGAAGAGCAAAAACAACTCTCCAAGGAATTTGTGCGTCAGTGGTTAATTGCAGGCGGATTTCAGGGGAAAGAAGGACAACAGATTCCGGAAATGGACGATAGCTTTGTTAACAGCGTAACCGAGCGTTATATCGAATTGTATGAAAAAGTAAGCGGAAAAAAATTCGAACGCGTATCTACAAATGCCATTGAGCAACGCGTGTACGATAATGTGATGCGCTTCTTAAAGGCGACGGTGTAAGAACGTTCAGTTCGCCTGAAATTTCAACTGAAAAAAATCAATGCAGGAATTGTTGTTTTGGAAAACGACGATTAATCCAGAATCTGGTTATCATCGTGCACCTTGATGATGGTAGTAATGGTTTGCAGTAATTTGAACTTTTCTTCCTTCTCAGCTTCGGGATTGGCAAAATAGCTTTTCAGCTGAATTAGAGCGTCCATGATCTCTTCTTCCGGGAAAGGTGGATCGAGGTTCTCGATAATGGTTAAAACCTCAAGCGTTTGCATGTAATTGCCCTGTAAGGCGATGCGCACCAGGGTGGAAAGATGTTCGCGTGTATCCAATCCTGCATTCCAGAAAATGGTGAGGATCTGTTCGCGTGCAGGGATGAATTCTTTTTCGTCGAGCAGTTCGATCAGGGCTTCCGTTACGGTATTGTCCTTTATCTCGTAAAGCAGGTTGGTCAGTTCCGTTTTTATTGCACCTTCTTCCTTCAGCCAGAGGCGGACGAGGTCGGGTATGAGTTCACGGTTTCCTTCGGCGCGTATTTTTTTGATGGCATCAAGTACAATGGTTTCCTTACCGGAAAGCAGTTCTTCGCGCAGTTGTTTGATAAGGGTAGGTTTTGTAGACATGGGGCAAAGATAGTGTTTGGTGTGCTAATGTTTTAATATGCTAGTGTGCTAGTATGTTAATATGCTAGTGTGCTAATTATGCTAGTGTGCTAATATGCTAGTTGTGACGCTTAGGTTGGTTCTCCTTTGGCCGAACTATTTGACAGTGTCTTAGATCTTCTTCGTTCTCGTCTTGATTTCGTTCTCGTTACCGCCTGCCCCGACCGACCTGAATGGGAGCGTCGGGATTCCAGTTTACCATGCGTTTATTGGAAGTAAAAACTGATCTGAAGTATATTCAGGATATACTAGGTCACAAAAGCAGTAAGGCGACTGAGAATTACACTCATGTGTCTACAAAGTCGATTCAACTGATAAAAAGTCCGTTTGATGATTTGGAAATCTAATTGAATTTCATGATCTTAGCTAAGGAGCATAAAACCAGACATAGCACGCCGAATCAGCTAGATATGGTTTGAAGATCCAGACATATAAACGAGTTATGTGTCATTCTAAAACGAACATAGAAGATAAAAAATGAAACTATTTGTAATTGGTAATGGCTTTGACATAGGACACGGAATACCTTGTAAATACTTTCATTTTCAAAAATATCTTAATGACAACAGAGAAGTATAATGTCCCCAAAAATTAAGACAGGTAACTAAGTTAGGGAAAAACGAGTAAAACCCTAAAATTATCTGTATTATGACAAAGAGAACAAAACGCAAGTTCAGTGCCGAGTTTAAGGCGAAGGTTGTGATTGAAGCCTTAAAACAGCGCTACACCATTGAGGAGATTGCGCGTAAACACGAGCTACACCTCACCCAAATTGCAACTTGGAAAAAGGCATTTTTAGCCAATTCCTCTGCTGCATTTGGTGGTGATAAAGAAGATGATTCACATAAGGAGAAAGAGATAGAAACAGAAAAACTTTTTGCACAAATCGGTCAGTTAAAAGTGGAGAACGATTTTCTAAAAAAAAAGTTGCTTTGAAAGCACTTCCTGAAAGAAGAGCTAAGGTAGATAAAAATCACATTGCCTTGAGTGTAGTTCGTCAGTGTGAACTTTTAAAAGTACATCGCAGTGGTTTATATTATGCACCTGTAAGTGAGAGCGAAGAAAATCTTCAGATCATGCAACTGATGGATGAGCAATATTTTAAGACCCCGTTTTATGGTATAAGAAGAATGACACACTGGCTGCGTGACAAAGGTTATAGTATTAATCGTAAGCGAACAAAACGGTTAATGGAGTTAATGAGTTGGCAGACGCTTTATAGAAAGAAAAATCTTAGCAGAAGAAATAAAGAGCATGTGGTATACCCTTATTTGCTAAAAAACATGAAGATAGAACGCGCCAATCAAGTATGGGCTATTGATATAACGTACGTACCTATGCGCAGAGGTTTTATGTATTTATGCGCTGTAATTGATTTACACACGCGCTACGTGCTTAATTGGAGCATCAGCAATACAATGACGGCAGAATGGTGCAGAACGGTTGTAGAAGACGCCATTGATCTGTAGGGTCAACCGGAAATCATCAACTACGATCAGGGAAGTCAGTTTAGTAGTTATGAATATACCAGTTTACTATTAGAACGAGAAAATCCCATTGCCATAAGCATGGATGGAAAAGGAAGAGCCATTGACAATATTTTTATTGAGCGATTATGGAAATCGGTTAAGTATGAATGTGTTTATTTGAGAGCCTATGAAGATGGTGTACAGCTTTACGAAGGGCTGAATGATTACTTCCGGTTTTACAACGAAGAGCGCATGCATCAATCAATCCAATACAAAACACCGGCATCGCTCTACAAAAAAGCAGCGTAGTTACTAACAAATTAACAGCTATCAACAAAAAGAAAAAAGAAGCAAAAAAGAAAAATGATTACATTAATAATAAAAAAACAAACTTAACTTTGGTAAATCACTGTCCTAAGATTGGGGGGCATTATAATTATTAATAGTAAATCATTTTAAAAAAGTTGTCAATGAATTTAAAAAAATCTACTTTTTAAGTGTACTAAAAATGGGGAGCTTACAGATTTTAGAATATAGAAAATTATACAATACAGCTCACGAAAAAAAGGAAGATTGTGAGTTGTTGTTAGACTTAACTAAAGATGCAGAAAACCATGTAACAAAGGCTTATTGGGCGGCTGCCAAAATGGTTTCATGTAAGTATATTTTAAATCCATTTATTATTATTAAAGTATTTAATGAGGGTAAAAATAGTTTAGAGAAGTTGATAAAACAACACCCTGAAGAACCGGAACTATACTATTTGCGTTACACCATTCAGGTTAACACCCCTGCATTTGTTGGGTATAATAAAAACAAAACTGAAGACAGAAAAACACTCATTAACTATCTTAGTTCTTCAAAAGATATTGAATTAAGAGAGCATATTTTATTTTATCTAATCAATACAAATGACATAAGTGAGGAAGAAAAACAAATTATCAAATCCAACCGTTTTCTTTAGCTAAAACAATTACTTCTGTTAAACTTTTGCAGCCGGTTTTACTTAAAATACTTTTTCGCTGTGTATTAATGGTTTCTATACTTTTTCCGGTAAGATTTGCAATTTCTTTACTTGAAAGTCCTTGATGTACAAATTTTATTATTTCCATTTCTTTAGAGCTCAATTTATAGCTATCCTTATTTTCAACTAAAGAATAGAATCTTTCGAATATTTTATCCCATTTTCCTTTTGAATTTTGTTTTGTTATTCTGCAAAACAATTCCGGTTTATGATGTAAATCTGAAATATCGGTTACAGTTCCAATTAACATGAGAGGATTCTGAAGCTCATCAACCATTAAATAAGAAAACTGTTGCATCAGCATTTTATATTTACCGTTCTTCTGCTTTAATCTATAATTATAGCTTACTTTAAACTTATCAAAAGGCAGATTAGGATTATTGGAAGTAAAAGACATTCCATCTACAAAAACTTTATTTACCATGATTTCTGCATCAAGGGGGTGCATTAACTCTATATATCCTGTTGCACTTAACTTTTTTAATTCTTCTGCAGTGTATCCTTCCACCTCAAAGGCATTATCGCTTACATAAACAATCTTATTGATTTTTAAATCTACAATAAACAGAACAGCATCTAAATATCCGAATACAGGATTCTCAATTGAAATGGCACTCAAATATTTTTCAAAATCAGGAACGCATTGAGCCTCTAAAAAATCTTTGGCCTGACTTAAATATTGCAAAAGATTTTGGCGATGGTAAGCTTTAGTCATAGTCATACTCTTTCACCATTAATGGTGATTGCGTACAAAAATAAGTATATTGAGTTTTGTAGGGCAATATTTAAAAACAAAGATTTATGAAAAAATTAATTCCCCTATTTTTAATCTTATGTTGCTGTACAATTACCTATGCAAATGGTAGTAATGATGCAAATTCATTAATAAACAAAACCGACAAAAGGTTTTTTATTGAAAATAAAGGGCAGTGGGAAGATAAAGTTCATCAACTTGCTATGTTACCAGGGTTGAATGTATGGATTACCAATACAGGTGTGGTATATGACTTTTATTCTGTAACCAAAACAAATGCTTCAGACGAAGAAAACAAAAGCCTTATAAACGGACAAGTAGTTAAAGTTACTCATTTAAATTCTAATGAGAAACCAATTGTTAAAATAATTGATAAAAGCAAATCGTATGTTAATTATATAACCGGTAATACATCAGACAAATGTTTTGCCAATGCAGCTCTATCAAGAGAATTTTTACTTAAAAATATTTACCCGGGTATTGATCAAAAATGGTACTTTGAAAATGATAAAATCAGATATGACTATATAGTTAATCCGCATGGTGATTATAGAAATATAGAATTTTCAATTTCGGGAGCCACAGATTATTTTATTGAGAATAATGAACTAAAATTTGTTACAGTCTTTGGTACGGTAAGAATTGCTGATTTATTTGTTTATCAAACTATTAACAATACCAAGGTACAAATTAAAGCGAGATGGAAGAAAAATAAAAACAGTATAAGTTTTGAAGTTGAAAATTATGATCGCTCAAAACCACTAATTATTGATCCACTTATATGGAGTACTTTTATTGGTGGTTCAGGCGATGATTATGCAAACGATATGACTATGGATGCCTTAGGTAATATTTATATTACCGGAAAAACATCTTCAACTAATTTCCCTACAACACCGGGAGTATACAGTACTACATTAGGCATAGGAACAGGAGTAGTTGTAAGTAAATTATCTAACGATGGAAGCAGCTTGATATTTTCAACATATATTACTCAGCCAACTACAATTCCGGCTGAAGCAAAAACAATTGTATTAGATCATAATAATAATACAATAATAGC
>JBKBUQ010000148.1:0-6673 GCA_046289975.1 Flavobacteriales bacterium
TCGAATTCCTGCTGACTTAGGGGAACATTTGTCGCCTTGCATTCAATGATGCAGAGTGCTTTTCCGGAGGCATCATAAATCACTGCATCGCACCGGCGTTGCATACCATTCAGGGTAATGGAGGTTTCAACGGCGATGAGTCCGGGTGGAACCTTTTTCTGTGTTTTCAAGTAAACAAGCAAATGCTGGCGCACCCATTCCTCGGGTGTAAGAGCTACCCATTTCCGACGGAATTCATCGAAAATTTGGGGCTTGCTCGCTTCCTTCTTAATTTTGAAAGGATAGGATGGATAGAGAAGTCCTGATTGCATTGTGAGGCTAAAAATACATATCCCATGAAAACCAAACCCGAAATCGTTGAAAACTGGTTACCGAGGTATACAGGAGTTCCAATTGAGCAATTTGGAAAATACATCCTCCTCACCAATTTCAACAACTACGTTCATCTTTTTGCCAAGCGAACAGGAGCCGAAATCGACGGTATCGACAAAGCCATGCCGAGCGCTACCTCCGGTGATATTACCATCATCAATTTTGGGATGGGGAGCGCCAATGCTGCTACCATCATGGATCTGCTGACAGCTGTTCAGCCGAAAGCAGTGCTTTTTTTGGGGAAATGCGGTGGACTCAAAAAGAAAAACAACATCGGCGATCTCATTTTGCCAATTGCCGCCATTCGTGGAGAGGGTACTTCTAACGATTATTTCCCTCCGGAAGTCCCAGCGCTACCCGCCTTTCAGTTACAGCGTGCCATTTCCACCACCATCCGCGAGCACGACCGCGATTACTGGACCGGAACGGTGTATACCACCAACCGAAGGGTTTGGGAGCACGACGAGAAATTTAAAGAATACCTTCGGAAAATACGTGTAATGGCCATTGATATGGAGACCGCTACCTTGTTTTCAACAGGATTTGCCAATAAAATTCCCACCGGAGCGCTCCTGTTGGTTTCCGATCAGCCAATGGTACCCGAGGGAGTAAAAACCGAAGCCAGTGACAAGATTGTGACGACGCATTTCGTGGATAAACATCTGGAGATTGGTATCGATTCTCTCTATGAGTTGATTAATTTCGGGCGTTCCATCAAACACCTCCGCTTCGAATGAGCAAAAAGTCAGCCGTTGATCAATTTGAAGAGATCATGCGCGATCTCAAAAACAAGATCTATCATCCGGTTTATTTCTTTTGCGGTGAAGAACCGTTCTATATCGATCTGCTCTCAGATTACATGCAGGAAAACATCCTGGATGAAATGGAACGCGAATTCAACCAGACTGTGGTGTATGGGCAGGATATCTCTGAGGGTGAATTGATTGCAACTTGCAAGCGCTATCCGATGATGGCCGAATACCAGGTGGTTATTGTTAAGGAAGCGCAAAACATGAAAAAAATTGAGGAGCTGAAAAGCTATGTAGAAAATCCTGTGAGCTCCACCATTCTTGTCCTCTGCCACAAATACAAAACCGTAGACCGACGAAAGGAGTTTGGTAAAATGCTGGATAAAAAAACAGTATATTACGTCTCCGAGAAAGTGCGCGATTACAAACTTGCCGAATGGATCGAAAAGTTTGTGAAGACACAAAAAATGAAAATCTCGCCACGGTCAGCCGCCATGCTGGCCGAGTTTTTGGGTAATGATCTGGCGAAGATCAGTAATGAGATTGGCAAACTGAAAATCCTCTATCCCGAAGGAACGGAGATCAGTGATGAGATCATTCAGCAAAACATCGGGATCTCCAAGGACTATAATATTTTCGAATTGCAGAATTCGCTTGGGGAAAAGGATATTTTAAAATCCAATCGCATCGTTCAGTATTTTGCTGCAAACAAAAAATCGCATCCCATACAAATGACCATTCCCTCATTGTACGGATTCTTTTCCAAGATACTGAAATACCATGTTGTATCCCGCTTACCGGCGCACGAGATTGCTGCAGAGCTTGGAGTGAATGAATTTTTTGTTCGTGACTATGCCCGTTATGCTAAATCGTTTACTCCCGGTAAGCTGCTGAAGGTAATGGAATACCTGCTGGAAGCAGATCTCAAAAGCAAAGGCGTAAATACAACTGAAAGCAATGATGAAGAAATCATGAAAGAGTTAGTATATAAAATCCTGCATTGATCACGAACCATTTTATATTACCATAACACGTTGACATCTCCAATGAAAAATAGCCTAATTCTAATTATCTTTTTTATTGTCGCAATTACTGCCAGTGCTCAAAAAATACATTGTCTTCAGGATCTTGGAAACGGAAACTGTCTGGTAAAGGAAGGTGAACACTTTGGAGTGATGAAAAAAGCAAAATTCATTGTACCTGCCTTTTTTGATTCAATTGTACCTGTTGGCAAAGATTACTTTATCGTAAAACAAAATGGCCTTTACGGTTTGTTCAGCAAAACAGGAAAGATGGAAGTTCCGGTTTCCTATCAAAAAATTGTTGTTGTGGATTCAAAGGCAGAAATGTTTGAACTAATCGGAAACGGAAACAGAAGTCTTTATATCAGTTCCCCTCTGAGTAAGCTAAGAGATTATCAACCTGTAAACGCAGGACTATTTGCTTCCCGTTTCGAAATTTCGGTGATGGATTACCTTACCATGGTTCAGTGGCAAATGGATGAATCTCCGCTATCGGAAATCGACTGGAAATCACTTTTACCTGATACCAACAAAATGGAATCAAAAACCAAACGTTGTATTAGTCATTTCTACCATCAGAACGATAACGGAATGGCCTTCACACAAACATTCTCATGGGCCGGTTCTTCAGGAAAAATTTACGTGTATTTTTCACCTTCCATGAAAAATGATCTCAACACGCAAAAAGCCCTTAACTATCCTGTTACCGGAATCACACACGAACAGGCCACCATTTTTTGTCAATTGCTTTCAATGTACTTCACCAACGAAATAAATCCTTTTTCTAATCATTCCCTTGCACTTCGTTTTCGCTTGCCTTCTGTTGGTGAATGGGAAGAGTTTGCTTCAGTAGGATTACCCAATGAAACGATGAAAAAAAACGGAAGACTGGATAGTCTTAACGACAAAGGTTGTCAGCTGTTCCATTACAATTTCAGTTTTAGCTGCGCCAGTGTAGAAAGTTTTCTCAAAGAAAGAGGTGAAGGAATGGCCTATGTTTCGGATTATTTTCCCAACCATTTAGGTTTGAACAATGTATTTGGAAACGCAGCCGAAATGATGCGCGAAAAGGGCATTGCAAAAGGAGGAAGCATTGCACACTATGCAATAAAAGCATCTGTCGACCAATACCTGGAATACCAACAAGCTCAGCCATGGCTAGGATTTCGTCCTATAGCTGAAATTTATTTAATTGAATAATTATGGAGAAAGCAAACTTTCAGCTTGACGACAAATTCTTCGAAGCAGATTTATTGATCAAGGAAAACAGAATTGCAGACGCCAAGCAAATGCTGCTTGAGATCATTGCAGAAGCACCGGATCATGGAATGTCACACAATCATTTGGGTTGGATATACGAAACCAAATACAATGATTATGTGCGTGCCGAAAACCATTACAAGGCAGCTTTGGAAATGACACCGGGATATGTTGCGGTTTATTACAATTATGCAATTCTGTTATCAACGCTTGGCAAATACGAAGAGATGGAAAAACTGCTTGAAAGAGCACTTTCTACTCCCGGAATTAATAAAGCAACCATTTACAACGAATACGGAATCATGCGCGAAGCACAAGGCAGGTATGCAGAGGCCATTACTTCGTACCAAAATTATATTCGCCACCTATACGATAACAAACTGATCGAAACCGCACAGGCTTCGATACAGCGCTGCAAAACGAAAATGGAAATTCTTGGTCACCAGCCATGAAAAAACCGGAAAAGGTTGATTTCATAACCGAGACGCTGAATAAGCTATACCCCAATCCGCCGATTCCGTTGGATCACAAGGATGCTTATACATTGCTGATTGCAGTTTTGCTTTCGGCGCAGTGTACAGATGTGAGGGTAAATCAAATTACTCCGCTTCTTTTTAAAAAAGCCGATACGCCCAAAAAAATGGTGAAGCTGACAGTTGATGAAATCCGTGAGATCATCAAACCGTGTGGATTGTCGCCTGCCAAATCAAAAGCCATTCACCGCCTCTCTGAAATTCTTCTCGAAAAACACAAGGGCATTGTTCCCGATAATTTTGAAGACCTCGAACAGTTACCGGGCGTTGGACACAAAACGGCTTCAGTGGTCATGTGTCAGGCTTTCGGTGTTCCAGCTTTTCCCGTTGATACGCATATTCACCGCCTCATTTGGCGATGGGGATTGAGCAACGGAAAAAATGTAGATCAAACAGAAAGAGATTGCAAACGACTTTTCCCGGAAGATAGTTGGAACAAATTGCATTTACAAATCATCTTCTTCGGAAGAGAATATTGTCCTGCACGTGGACATCAGGCTGAAACATGTCCCATCTGTTCAAAGATCGGACGCAAAGAATTATATTCATGAGTTTAGATAATGTATTACTGATCAGCTTACCAACAGTATTATTGTTGCTTTTATTCTGGTATGTTGTAAAAAGCGAAAAACCACATGAAGAAGTAGAATCGGATGAAGAAGATCAAATGCTTTACGACCCCCTTACCGGAAAAAAAATAACGCTCGAAGAAGCCGAAGCAGGAATGAGTATCAGCGAAGAGGAAGAAGAAGAATTATTAAAACAAGTAGATTTTGAAGACGTAGAACTTGAATCCGACAAAGAAAATTCTGAGAAAAAAACGAACACACCTCCTGAATCTGAAGTATAAACTATTCAACTTTTTTAATAATGAAAATACTATTTATTACAGCACTCTTTAGCTTTAACAGTTTAACGGAAAAGGAATGTATTTATTCAGAATTGCAGAAAAAGAATTTTACAACCTGTGTATCGGCAGAAGAAAATAAACTGTACACCCTCATCACCGAATACCGGAAATCAAAAAAACTACCTGTAATTCCCTTATCAAAAGGACTAACCTTTGTTGCGCGCACACACGCCAATGATTTGCAAACTAACAGGCCCGACAAAAACCAATGCAATATGCACAGTTGGTCAAACAAAGGATCATGGTCAAGTTGCTGTTATACGGCAGATCACAAACAAGCCAATTGCATGTGGAATAAACCTAAGGAACTGAGTAATTATCCGGGTTATGGTTACGAAATCTCTGCTAATTCGGGTGGAACAATGACAGCAAAAACAGCATTGGACGTTTGGAAAAAAAGTTCATCGCACAATAGTGTCATCATCAATTCCGGTCAGTGGAAAAAGAAGTGGAATGCTATTGGAATCGGAATTTCACAAAACTACGCAGTTGTTTGGTTCGGAAATGAAACCGATCCTGATGGTGTTCCAGGTAATTGTCAATAAAAAAAATGCCTCCTGTTGGAGGCATTTTTTAGCTGTTAACTGTTGCGAAGGTTCCAACGATTTCACTTGAATGCACTTCAAGCGAACGTGAAAAGCGCAAAATACGATCAACTACATCTTTTGGGGCCTTGTATGGCTGTTCCATCCGATTTTGGCAATAGCACGTATTGCAATTTTTCGAATCGGAAGAGGGAATGAAAGAAGTAGGAATTTCTGGAGTAAAGCTTTGCTTCATAGGCGTTACGGCGTTTAAAGAATAAACGCAATCAACGGAAGCATATTGCCCGCTTCGGAAAAAAATCAGCTTTCCAGAACCATATGCTTGTCTTCCACCATTTTACGGAGGTTAATCAAGGCATAACGCATTCTTCCGAGTGCAGTATTGATACTGACATTGGTGGCTTCCGCAATTTCCTTGAAACTCATATCCGAGTAATGGCGCATCATCACCACTTCCTTCTGTTCATCGGGCAAGTAATCTATAAGCATACGTACGTCTTTTAGGATCTGATCGTTAATCATGAGATCCTGAACATTTTGGTCGTACACCCGGAGATTGGCAAAAATGTCATGATCCTCATCACGAGGTTCAACCGTAGGCATTTTTGCATTTTTTCGGAAAGTATCGATGATCAGGTTATGGGAAATCCGCATCACCCAAGGAAGGAATTTACCCTCTTCATTGTACTTTCCTGATTTTAAGGTGTGTATTACCTTAACAAAAGCATCCTGGAAGATGTCCTCTGCAAGTTGACTGTCCTTAACCATATACCGGATATAGGAATAAACCCGATCAGAATGGCGTGACATTAATGTTTCGAAGGCTTTTTCATTGCCATTTTGGTACTCACGTACCAATTGCGTATCGCAAAGTGCGTTGCTCATAAATTCTACCTTTAACAGTTCGACTGACGAAATTGATAAGCGTAGAATCTAGGCGATAGGCAATGGTTTTGATTTGGAACTAAGACGCAACAGCAAAAATTAGGTTGCTTTAGCTTATTTCAAATTTAAAACAAATCTTCAAACCTCCAAACCAGCAGATTGACGAACAGGCGAAAGGCACTGATGAATGAGGGAACGGCCCTGAAGCAGAATTTGGCCTATTGACCAAATTCGCTTCAGGGGGAGATTATTGAACCGGCTGGGGATTGGAGATGATCATTTCTATGAACTGATCATAATTAAGACTGTCGATGGTTTTCATGCGGACTTTGGAATCGCGGACGAAATTGGTATCCTTAACGGTCTTAATGACCTCATTGTACCAGGTCTTTGCTTC
>JBKBUQ010000148.1:6683-7199 GCA_046289975.1 Flavobacteriales bacterium
ACGGTTATTGAGTTCGGCGTCCAATGTAAAAGCAAGAAGATATTTCACAGCATCCAGTCGATTAAAATCAGGATAATTCTCAATGATACGCTTGTAACAATCTTCCTTGATGCGCGGTTTGTTTACAGCGGTTGCAACATCTGCTGCCTTTAGAAGGTAATCCGGGGCTTCTTTCGCTTTGGGGAATTCATTGGCGAAGTCCATGTAAAGCGCAATCATCTTTTCTGCTGCTACCTTATTAAATGCTGCTGTCGAGCCGAAAAGGCTGTCCTCCATTGCCTTAATTTCCTGACGCAGTTTATCTTCTGTGCGGACTTCGGGCTCTTTACCGGAACCACATGCAATAAACACTGCAGATAATGCTACAAACAGAATTCTTTTCATGTTTTATTTTTTTGGAAAACGCATTTTATAATTGACATCAACATCACCAATTGTAATTTCCTCGAGACGACGCTTTAACAAACGACGACGGAGCGGTGAAATTTTATCGGTGAAAAGGACTCCTTCGATATG